>JBAXGK010000309.1:0-2670 GCA_037139435.1 Candidatus Omnitrophota bacterium
AACGCCGGAAGATCTCGGCGGGGCTCGAGCTTTCTTCCGAAAGAACTTCGAACGAACTTTATTCCATGGTCCGGATGATGGCAGGCCTGCGCGGAAAATTGACAGCGAGTTTTTCCGCGTATGACATCAAAGAGAACAGAAAGTCGTTCCCATCGTCGATCGCTTTGCAGCTTTTCCGAGTGAGCGGGGATCCCGCGGCGGATTATGACGCCCTTTTTAACGCCCTTGGCGATCCGGTTGGTTTTGGAGCGGCGGGGCGTGACGGCGGCGCTCTTGATGAAACGGACTGGTGGCTTGGAGCACTTGCGGAAAGTGACGCTTTGGTGGACGGGACGGAACCGGTCAAGGCGAGTTACGAGGGGGTCGTCGAAGGTCTTAAAGCCGAAGCGGCGCGGGGGAGCGCAAAATTCACGGAATATGACGGTAAGGTTCTCTCTTGCGGACAGGAACTGGATCCCCGGGAGAATACACAAGTTGTGATGTCAGCATCGCGTATTGAAACGGCAGCGAAGTGTCCGTTCGCGTATTTCCTTGAGTATGTTCTCAGGGTCAAAAAGCCCGAGGAGACGGATCGGGACGATTTTGCGTGGCTCGATGCGCGGGAGCGGGGCTTGCTGCTCCACAAGGTATTCGAAGAGTTCTTCGAAACGCTAAAGGCTGAAAAAGGTGCCACGGCGCCGGAGCGGGAGAAAAAAGTGATCCTTGAGATCCTGGAGCGCACCATCGACCGGTTCAAGGCGGATATCCCGCCTCCGGGCGACAGCGTTTTTCAGGCGGAATGCGCGCAGCTCAGGCTCGATGCCGGAATATTCCTTATCCTCAACCGGGAGCTTGGGACGAAGCAGGTGTTTTCCGAGGCGGTGTTTGGCGGCGATGAAAATAAGACGGAAATTCCGGCAGGCGGGGGCAAAACTTTTCTGGCGCGCGGTAAGATCGACCGGATCGATAAGGCGGGGCCGGGAGAATACCATGTCTGGGATTACAAAACCGGCAGCACTTATGTATACGAGGAAAAAGGTTTTGTGTCAGGCGGAGAGCAGATCCAGCATGGCCTTTATGCGGCCGCCGTCGAGCTCATTCTTAAGAAGACCGGGGATAAAAAAGCCAAGGTCACGTGCTCCGGCTATCTTTTTCCGACCGAGAAGGGGACGCGGGACGGAAAAGGCGGAATATTCCCGAGATCCACGGACCGGTCAAAGGATTTTCAGGAAACCTTAAAGGAGATCCTCGATCTTATCGGAGGCGGGAATTTTATGGTCAGTCCCGAAAAGGATGCCTGCAGGTTCTGTGATTTTGCAGATGTCTGCGGTGGCGATGGCGCACAAGCGCGGATGAAGGCGAAGCTGACCGATCCCGCGAATACGGGGATCGCTCGGTGGGATGGATTGAAAGGGCGCAAATAAAATGACGGAAAACATTCGGCCTGACCAAAAAGAGAGGGACAAGATCTCCAAAGAGCTCGGAAAGAATTTCTTTGTCGAGGCGGGCGCAGGTTCCGGGAAAACGCACAGCATGGTCAACAGGATGACCGGCCTTGTGAGAGAGGGGTGCGCGAAGATCGAGAATATCGCCGCGGTGACTTTTACCCGGAAAGCCGCAGCGGAACTTCGTGAAAGGTTCCAGATCATGATGGAGGGGGCCCTGCACGACAAAGGCACGAAAGAAGAGGAGAAAGACCGGATTGCTGAGGCTCTCTCCAGTCTGGAACGGGCCTCCATCAGTACGGTTCATTCGTTCTGCGCGCGGCTATTAAGGGAAAGGCCTGTGGAGGCGGGCATTGATCCTGATTTTGAGGAGATCGAAGAGGACATTAACGATCTGTTGGCGGAAGAAGTGTGGGCCGCTTTTATTGAACGGCAGTCGATCGGAAATAACCCGGTAATCGGGTGGATGAGGGAGAACGGTATCGGCCAGGACATGCCGAAGGGAATCTATAAGACGCTTGTGAAATATCCGGATGTGAAGGTTTTCACAAGCGATGTTCCGAGGCCCGCATTCGGCCCGGTCAAAAAAGAAGTGGAACGTTTCGTGAAGGCGTTTGTTAAGAAAATGCCGCCTGTCCCATCTTTGGATGATTGGGACGATCTCCAAAGCCTGATCCGGCGAAGTCTCAAGCTTTTCAGCCTGGGGTATCTTGAGGAAGACCGGAAATTCGTGGGGCTCCTCAGATTGTTTTCGAAGACAATTAAGGTTACGCTGAAACGATGGCCTAATAAGGATGGTGAGGATAGAAAAAAAGAAGCGGAGGAATTTCGGGATGGAACGGTCCTGCCTGCGCTTCAGCTGTGGCAGGAATACATCCATAAGCCGATTGTGGAATTCGCTCTTGAAGGGGTCCTGTACTATCAGACGTGGCGCAGCGAGAGGAATGTTTTGAATTTTCAGGATCTCCTGATGAAGTCCGCAAAACTGCTCCGGGAATTTCCGGAGGTCCGGGCCTATTTCAAGGGAAGGATCACCCATCTCCTTGTCGATGAATTCCAGGATACGGATCCGATCCAGGCGGAGATCGTCATGCTTCTTTCTGGGAAGGATAACGCGGAGAATGACTGGCGAAAAGTGAAGCCGAAAGAGGGCTCTCTTTTTCTTGTGGGCGATCCCAAACAGAGCATCTACCGCTTTAGGCGGGCGGATATTGATGTGTTTAACCGGGTTAAGGAATTCTTTGCC
>JBAXGK010000310.1:0-2654 GCA_037139435.1 Candidatus Omnitrophota bacterium
CGTTCCGCTTCGCAAGCTCCGATCGCTTCAAGACTTAGGGCACACGGTTGTTTTTATCATCGGCGATTTCACAGCGCGCATCGGAGATCCTTCCGGAAAATCGGAAACACGGCCGATGCTGACCGAAGAACAGGTTCAAGCCAACGCCAAGACCTACCAGGAACAGGTGTTCCGCATTCTTGATAAAAAGAAGACCGAGGTCCGTTACAACTCTGAGTGGCTGGGGACGATGAGCTCTGCGGATTTTCTTAAACTCACGGCACAGTACACGGTCGCGCGGATCCTCGAACGCGACGATTTTTCTAAGCGCTATAAAGCGGGAGAGCCCATCGCGATCGTGGAGCTTCTTTATCCGCTGATGCAGGGTCATGATTCTGTGGAGATCGAATCGGATGTCGAAATCGGAGGAACGGATCAGAAGTTCAATCTTCTGGTGGGGCGTGAACTACAAAAAACCGATGGACAGGAGCCTCAGGTCGTGATGACTCTGCCCTTGATCGAGGGCCTGGATGGCGTGCAGAAGATGTCGAAGAGTCTCGGGAATCATATCGCCTTGAAGGATAGCCCCCGGGAGATGTTTGGCAAGGTGATGTCGATCCCGGATGCGATCATGGAACGGTATTATCGCTACGCGGCCGCGCTTTCTCCTAAAGAGATCGAAGAAGTCTTAGGGCGTCTCAAGGGCGGTGAGCTTCATCCCCGGGACGCCAAGGCGCAACTCGCGGAACGGATCGTCTGTCTTTTTCATTCTGAGGAAGAAGGAGCGCGCGCCCGCGAAGAATTTGATGAGATCTTCAAGAACAAAGGAATGCCGGATGATATTCCCGCCGTCAAGATCAGTCAAAAAACGATCGATATCGTGAGCCTTTTGGTCGAAGCCAAGCTCGTGACGAGCAAATCCGAAGCGCGCCGCCTCATGGAACAGGGCGGGGTGAAGATCGGTCATGAGAAGATCACGGATCCGAAAGCGGTCATCACCATCGGAGCGCCCTTCGTCCTGCAATGCGGGAAGCGGAAATTTTCCCGTATTGAGCCCGCCTGATCCTGAAATCCCTATGGGCGCCATGGATCCTTCCAGTTCAATAAAGCTCGCCAATGTTTCAAAAAAATACGGTGCCTTCCACGCGCTTCGCGATGTTTCTTTTGATGTTAAAGAAGGAGAGATCGTTGGATTTCTGGGGCCGAATGGCGCGGGCAAGACAACGGCCATGCGCATCCTTGCCGGATTTTTCCCTCCCACGAGCGGACGTGTATTTGTTTGCGGTGTCGACATGTCTAAAAATCCCCACAAGGCCAAACGGGCTATCGGTTATCTTCCTGAGACGGTAAGTCTCTATCCGGATATGAAGGTGCTCGAGTATTTGCGATTCGTGGCAAAGCTCAAAGGCGTTCCGGCTCATGAAATATGGGGGCATGTCCGGAGTAAAATGTCGTTTTGCGGTCTGGCCGATTCCGGGCATCGTTTGATCGGGCGGCTTTCCAAAGGTTATCGGCAGCGTGTTGGACTCGCCCAGGCTCTTGTGGCCGATCCCAAGGTCCTGATCCTCGATGAGCCGACGACGGGGTTGGACCCGACCCAGATCAAAGAGATCCGTGAGCTGATCCGTGCCCTGGGACAGAATCGTGCCGTGATCCTTTCGACGCACATCCTTCCTGAGGTCTCGATGCTTTGTAGTCGCGTTATGATGATCAATCAGGGCGAGATCCTGGCGAGTGGGACCGTTCCGGAGCTTGCCTCATGTCTGCAGGACCGCGAGGCGATCCATATCAAGATCACGAACAAAAAAGATCAGGACCGGGCGCTCAAGATCCTTGAGGGGATTCCTGGGGTCGAGTCGCTGACGGTTGCGGAGGAAGTCAGGGGCGAAACTTTTATTTCATTCGAAACTTCGCCGGATCAGGACTTGCGGCCTCTCATCATGAAGCTTTTTGTGGAGCAGGGCATTTCGCTCGCGGAGATCCAGCGCCTGCAGCTTTCGCTCGAGGATATTTTTCTCGGACTTTTGAAAAATGGGAAGCTGGGGAGGCGTTTCTCATGAAAAAAGTCCTGACGATCGCACGAAGGGAGCTCAGTAGTTGTTTTCATTCCTGGCTTGGGGTGCTGATGGCGGTGCTTTTCTTTCTGGTCACGGGGATCTTTTTTGTGATTCTGGTGTTGAGCTATTCCAAGATCTCCATGAACCCGCAACAGTATGGACTTTCGAATTTTTCGGGGATCAGTCAAACCCAGTATATCTTCGGATCTTTTTTTTCAAATGTGAGCATTATGCTTCTTTTCCTGGTGCCGATCATGACGATGCGTTCCTTCGCGGAAGAAAAGCGGCAGGAAACGTTGGAGCTTCTCTTTACGTATCCTTTGTCCGATTATGAGATCGTGGCTGGGAAGCTGTTGGGGATCCTCCTGTTCTTTGCGTTCCTTGTCTTACCTTTGGCCGGTTATTTGGCGGTGTTCCATTGGATCGGCGGAGAATTCGACTGGGGACCGGTGTCGCTCGGATTTCTCGGGTTCTGGCTTTTGGGGACAGCGTACTTGTCGGCGGGGGTCTTTATCTCAAGCCTCACCAAAAGTCCGATCATCAGCGCTCTTGGGACTTTCGGCGTGCTGGTCGTGTTCTGGATTTTCGATTGGGTGGACGATGTCGCCTCAGGGCCTT
>JBAXGK010000311.1:0-2644 GCA_037139435.1 Candidatus Omnitrophota bacterium
CCGGCACCTGTCGGATTCAGCGGAATGACCTGTCGCTTTCAGCGGAATACGCAGTCCGCCTCCATAAACTCAAAAAGCCCGGGAGATAAACTCCCAGGCTTTCTGAATTTCGGGGCGAAAGGATTTGAACCTTCGACCGCACGCACCCCAAGCGTCGATTGGCCATGATTTTTCTTAATATTGACGCTTCAACGGTTTACGATGCAACTCATTATTAGACAATAAGATAAATAATATTTTTACGCATCTTTAAACATCACAAAAAATCATGATAAATCGTTAAAAAACCGATTTTGAGGTACCAAAATAGGTACCACTTTTTGCGTTTCAAAAACCTTAAAAGGGTGCGTGCGGTTTTGGCGAGGTACCACTGAGGTACCACCTCGGTTATTCGACCGCGGAACGCTCCTCTTTTATTTGGGGTTTTTCCACGGGCCGGGCGATTTCCAACTGCATTTAAAGTCTTTTTCCGACGCAATCGCATCCAAAACGGGCTGAAGAAAATTTTCTATTACAACGGCCGCCTCCCTTAATTTCGCCGGCTCGCGAAGTTCATTCTTTTCCAGGAAGGCCCGCCAGATCCGGTTCCTATCGGACTCTTCGCTGTAAATCTCCGGGGCAAAGAAAGGCAGCGCCTTGGGTATTCCCGTATTCCGGTTTTTAAACGTCCGGGCGATCGCACCGGACAAGCGCCTGCCGTCAAAAGCAAACTGTCGAATAAGGAGCCAGACATCATAAAAATCCTTCATTCTGCTGTTAAGTGCTCCCAATTTGATCATGGCTTCAAATTTTTCGGCAACGACGGTCTCAAATGCGTATCCCCGGAGATGCGGCTTCGGAAAATCGAGGATGACAGGATAATCAATCGCTTCGGGCTTCGGCGCGACAGCGTCCCCAAATCCGATATCGATTTGCATAGGAATGCGCGCGGTCCCGAGATGTCCCATGAATTTGATCCGGACGCCTTCATAATCCGCATTTTCCTTGATCTTTTCACCTTTTACGGATCCCAGGGCAAACTCCACCCCGTCGGAGACGACCCCCGCATTGCAAACGTCCCGGATGACCGCCTCCATTTTAGCGATCGCGTTATCGGCATAAGCCAGAAAATCAATATCTACCGTTGTTCTTCTGGACTGAACATCCCACACCGTGAACAGCAAAGCACCCTTCAAAATAAATCGCTGGCGATGCTCGGACCTGGAAAGCCTGTAAAGAAATCTCTCCATGCCATAGTATTGAAGTACTTCAGCAAAAGGCCGCTTTGTGTCGCGAACGATATTCTGAAGCCGTCCGCGCACGGACGCTGCGATGTTTTTGATGTTTTTCACAGAAGGGCCTCGAGGTACGGTTTCATCACTTTGTCCACCCTGCAAGTTTTCGCATAGTCGTAAATGATCTTCGGTTTGGCCTTTTTTGATCGAATGGCTTCTTTAAGGGCGTTCGTTGCGACATCCAGCCCGATCCTGTTCCGGAATTTAAAACAATCCGCCAGGGTCTTTTCGAGTTTGTAAATTTTTACAGAACACCCGTCAATCTGATGGACGTCAATGCCTTCTTTCCAGGCTTTTTCGGAAAAGTGAAAATAGCGCATGGGCGGATATTCGACCTTGTTCTCCCATGCCCCTTTCGGAAGAGCCATATCCACCCAATGTGGGATTTCGTCAGTCACTTGATAAAATGAGAGGGCCGAAATAAGGCAAACCACTCCTTTGGGCACTTTGAGCGCCGCCGTAACAAGATCCGGTTGGGAAAGGTCGGATGCTTTAGCAAGGCAGTAAATACCCCGGTCCACTTTTTTGAGTGCGCCTGATTTAATCAGGGAACGGATATATGCGGGATGAAAACCTTCTTTCACCACGTCCGAAAATTTCCGGGGTCCCCGCTGAGTCCTAAAATATTCTGTTAGGGCTTTTTCTCTATGTGTATGTTTTATCATCTGTCTATTTCCTCTATACTTGATGAGAAGTATAGAGACTACATACAAATCTGTCAATAGCGCCATAACGCGCTTATTACAAACCATGCAGCATTTCACATAAACTGGCTTTTGACCTTACTCGGTCTTCTGTAACCCGGTATCTTCCAGATAGATGCCGCGAGACAGTGTTTTCCCCCTCGATGAACGCTTCATGAGCCAGGTCTCGATCAAAATTCTCGGGAACCGGGTTGTATCACCGGGAAGCTTCACAAACGGTATCTCCCGGCGCGCCACCCAGATATAAATTGTGTTTTTTCGCACTCTGAGCCGCGCCGCAACTTCTTCCGCGGTTAGCAGTGCGTCTGATTCGTGTGAATTTTCACCCAATAGACATGCCCTCCTTTCCCCTAATTTTGGAAATCATCTTTTTCTCCAATCCGCATCCAGAGCGGTGTCTTTCGCGATTTTTGCCGACTCGATAACGGTTTTCTTACGGAAAATGATCCTTCCAGGCCCCACACCCTGCCGACGCGGATTTGTCCCGAAACGATAGAAATGCAAGGGACATTCCTGGACGGAGCAGTACCGAACCTCTTTGGGATGCCCTCCGGCACACTGAAGGCAATAAGCTCGGATGGTTTTGAGAGGCGTCTGCCGGATCATCGGCTTTCGTCCTCCTCATCATCATCGCCGCCATCCCGGTTTTCTCCCGGATCTATTTGC
>JBAXGK010000312.1:0-2626 GCA_037139435.1 Candidatus Omnitrophota bacterium
CTCTTTGATCTCCTTCATGAAGGATGCGCGGTCGATGATGTTCCGCGGCTGTTCGGATAGCTTGTGCTGGGCTTCGCCGAGCTTCTTTTGCAATGTCTGTTTGAGCCGGATGCGTTCCTTCATTTCCTCAATCTCTTTCCCAAGCTCGGCATTCTTCAGCTCTACCAGTTTAGGGTCGTACTTGAAGTCCCTATTGAAACGGTCCATCTCTTCAGCCAACCGCATAGCGTTCTGCGCATCGTCGACGACCTCCTGAAATCGTTCAGCTTCCTTGATGGATTTAAAGCGTCGCCTGAGCTTGATCCCGTTCTGGACCCATCCGACGTTAATCCCGCCATTAGCGCCTAGCGATATCATGCAACACCTCCATAGTTGGTGGTTGTGATTACGGGAAGCAAGTTCGTTCTTCCGAGCGAGCCCATGAGAATTTAGCCGAGATGAAATATATTTCAAGCTTAAAAACCTTCACAAACCGTTCACACCCCTGTCGTAAACGGACCTCCCATGGAGGGGTGATCATAGGGCGACTGGTTCGAGGTGAGGGATAATATTTATTTCAAGCTTAAAAACCTTCCCAAAGCATGAACACCCCCGTCGTAAACGGACCTCCCATGAGGGGTAATCATAGGGCGACTGATTAGCCGGTGGTTAGAGGGGATGGATAATATTTATTTCAAGCTTAAAAACCTTCCCAAACCATTCACACCCCTGTCGTAAACGCTCCTCCCATGAGGGAATGAACGCGACAGGGGGGCGAAAACATCGCAGACGGGACCACAGAAAAATTTATTTCTAGCTTAGGAATGTTCGTTTGGTGTGAACGTCTACGTCGTAAACGCCTCTCCCATGAGGGGTGTTTCGGTGGTCGATGTGAAAATTGCCGGGCGGTGTTTGATGTCTGCTAGTCCGGTAGACGTGGCGGGGTGCTTTTGGTGGGGGTTAGGCGGCGTTCCAAAAAGGTTCGTAGAAATTTATTTCCAGCTTAAAAAGGTTCGCAAACCATGAAATATGAGTTCTTAACTCCATGTCCCATGAGGGGTGTTTGGTCTAATGGCGCATATTTTTCCGGACGGATTTTGGAGAATCCTTGGATTTCCGGCAGTACTAAAAAGATCGAAATGATGTTCGCGGAAATATATTTCAAGCTTAAGAACGTTCGCAAACATTGAACGACAAGCTCTTAACTCCATGTCCCATGAGGAGGGGGGTGCCGAAGACCAGAAATTATTTTCTAGAGTTGAAATGTAAATAAACAACAAACGGGCGCCGGGCTTCTGCCCAACACTATAGGGGGTGAGGTGTGAAAAATTTATACACGCAGGGAAAGTATCCAGTACAGATACAAACCCGGGATTTTGAGATTTTAAAGTTTATCCAGTCTGCCGGGCCTACAGTTGGTAAAACGATCCTCAGCAGGTTTTGGCCTGAAAGATCGGAAAGTGCAAATGCTGGCAGACATCGCCTGAGAAAGCTTCTGGATGTCGGGCTCGTTCATCGCCGGGATCGTATGCTTCATCTCACAGACGAAGCCAAGGAATTATTGGCTACAAGTGAGATGCGGCCGGAAAGTCAAAAATGATCATCGGGAAGAAATTAACGCCACTAAGATCGATCAGGAGATTTTGTTTGGCGTGCAGCAATCGGCCCAAGGACGTTCGTGAATGCCAATCCACCGATTGCCCGCTCTATCAGTATCGTATGGGCAGCAACCCCGCTCGGAGCGGTATCGGTCCTGCCAAGCGCTTCGGGAATGGGTGTTTTGCTTCAAGATCGTCCACTCAGCAGCCGCTTTTTCGACCGCAATCGCCGGAGAAGGAGAGCAGCCCTACTTGGGCGGACCGAACGGAGCGGAACATAAAATGACGAAAGCACCATCCGAAGCAGTTTCTTCTGCTGTGATTTTTAAAGGCCCCGTTGAACCCAAAAACCATCGACTTCCTAGCCGATGTCCCAAAGTCCGATCTGTTCAACTGACAGCCCGTGATCTTTTAATTTTTCAGTTTTTACAGGCTAAAGGTGCGAAAACCTCAGCGGATCTCTCAAACCAATTTTGGGACGGCCACTCCAAGAAGGCTAAAGCCGGTTTCCAGCGTATCCGGTTGTTGATCAGATTTGGTTTCCTTGAACGCGGCAATCCCCGGCTTCTCTATCTTTCCGAAAGCGCCCAGCAGATCCTTCCCACGGCTATTGGTGTAGAGGATAAGCAGCCGCAATGAAAGTGATTTCCCCGAACGCCTTCAAAAGTCCCGTCTACCGGGTTTTGGCTCATCTCTCCGACGAAGAAAGGCTCGATCAAGCCTGCGGGCTTTTAGCCGAAGGCGTACTTCGTCTTGCCGAGAAGCGCGGTCTTTTGAAAGACCCGAAAGCTCTGGCTCCCCAAGCCCCGGAAAAGACGAAAAAGACGGTCTGAAATGAATCCCGCAACACTACACTCAAACGCATATCAAAGATCAGCAAAAACAAAGACGAAAGGTGCCACATGATCGAAAAAAAGCGGTATCCGGAATATTGTTCACTACACGGGCAGTACTCCCCGTCCATACATCTCAAGGCGTATATGCCTGTGGAGTATCCGGACCGCGCTAACTTGTTTTGACGCCTCGCTTCGCCGTTTCAGCCTGCGGCT
>JBAXGK010000313.1:0-2613 GCA_037139435.1 Candidatus Omnitrophota bacterium
CTGGGGGTTGATCAACAGTGTTTTTATTATCGCGGGATATTGGAGCCAAGGGCGAATTCCGTAAAGAGAGTGTCGAGGAGGGTGCATGACCGTAGCTGCGAGTAAAAACTGCCGATAATCTCCTGAGCCCCGACACGATGTCTGGGCACAAACCAGGAGGTGGGGATTGGTTCGTCAACTATCGGTGGAGGAGAAAGCGGCATTGAAAAGGGAACTTTTCCAGAAAGTGGAAAATGGCTTTGAGCAGATGTTCGGGGATGGGAAGCTGGATGAATTAAGGACCTTTGTGCAGAAGGACGATCAGGCCGGTCAGATCGTCGATGAGATCTGGCAATGGATGATGGAGAAGCACATAGAGAAGGATGAGCAGACCGATCTAGTGGAAACGAAAAGAATGTGTCCCTTTTGCGGCGGGATTGGCAAGAGCCGTGAGGAAGATAACGACCTTCGGGGTATCGTCGGGACGCAGGGATCGGTCAGTTTTAAACGGGAAAGCTTTTATTGTGGTCGATGCCGGAAAGTTTTTTTTCCCTCTGGACCGAAGGCTTGAGATTGGTACCGAGGGTTACAGTCCGAAGGTGCTTGAAAAGATCGAGTACGCGGGAGCCAATGCGGTTTCCTTTCAGCAGGCAGAAGCTCACCTGAAGATGCTGGGAGACTTGGAAATCAGTGATAAACATATCCAGAGAATCACGGAGCGGCTGGGATCTGAGCGGCAGGAGAAGCGGGATCGTGAAGTGGCTTTGATGAGACAGGACAAGCTTGAGGTGAAGATTTTGAATAAGCCGGAAGTTTGTGCGGTATATGTAGATGCGGGCAAGGCTCAGACGCGAGCGGAGGATGGCTTGGGGGCTGGAGTGCGTGGAGAGGCTTGGGTTGATACCAAAGTAGCTTGTCTTGTGACGTACCAGGCCAAGGAGCATGCTGAAGACCCGCAACCCGATGTGCCGTCAAAGCTTATGAAGAGGGATGCTGTTCGTGAGCTCTGCCAACAGATGGCGTTGATTCACGGCAAGAGTCAGGAGGAACAAAAACCGGCGGCCAAGGTCGAAAAACCGAAGTCTGAAGAAGATACGAAAACTGAAAGAGTCGCAAAACCGGAACCTTTGGTGCGCACCGCCGTGGCAACGCAACAGAAGATTGAAGAGTTTGGATGGATGGTGGCGGCCGAAGCTCAGAAGCGAGGATTTTACGAAGCGCCGCGCAAAGCTTTTGTGGGAGACGGCGGCAACTGGATCGATCCATTTGGGGCGTTACATTTCCCGGGATGGACACAAGTCCTGGATTTCATGCATGGTATGACGCATTTATACGGCGGAGCTTGTGCGGCCTACGGAAAAGACACGAAGGAAGCCTGGGGTTTGTACAAAAGGCTTGTCACCAAGATGCCCGCTAGCCCCCTGCTATAATTGGACCGCCGATAGTAGAGAAAACCGCGGGCAGGAAAGGGGCTGGAGAATGCCGAAATTGAAATGGAGTAAAGAGGAGAAAAAGCTGGTGGTTTTGGAGCTTTTAAAAGGCGGCAAGAGCGTGGGGCAGCTTACCAAGGAGCGCGGGATGAGTGAGGCGCTGATCTACCGGTGGCGGGATCAAGCGTTTAAAGCCATTGATGGCGCTTTTAATGGAAATGGCGGAAAAACTGAGGCTGGTCTTACCTGGGAACGGGATCGGCTGATGAGAATCATTGGGGAGCAGGCCTGCGTCATTGAGACGCTAAAAAAAATTTCGGAAATACGCTAAATGTTGGGCTTAAGCGTACCATCGTTACGGAGCTGAGAAAAACGATGCCATTAAAAGCAGCTCTCAAATATGCCGACTTAAACAAGAGCAGTTATTGCTACGAAAGCCGGCCGGGGTTGGGAGGCAAACGCAATTGTCCTCTCGATGCGGAGCTGGAGAAGGCTCTCAAAGAGATGAAAGGCTATGAATTGACGTTGGGCTATGACAAAGTCACTCCGTATCTGAGGTGTAAATATGATCGCATTTGGAACCGCAAGAAGGTCTACCGGCACATGAGCGCATTAAAATTGCTGCAACCGCGCTCCATCAAGCGGAACTGGATCAAAAACAGGCGCCTTGGCAAGAGCCAGGCGAGCCAAAGCAACAGACGGTGGGAAGCAGATATGACGTTTGTGCCGACGGGGATGGGAAATATGTATTTGTTTGTCATCGAAGATATTCATGACAAGGAAATCGTTGGCGAGCGCATGGATATTCGCTGCGGCGCACAGCAGGCCATTGAAGCGCTGAAGCAGGCTTTGATGAAACGCTTCGGCCACGAATCGGCGCAAGGGTTGGAACTGATTGTGCGAGTTGACCGCGGCTGCCAGTTCACGGCCGAAGATTTCGCCGAATTTGCAGTGTCTTGCGGGATCAAGCTGGAATTTTGCGGCGTGCAAACGCCCAATGACAAGCCCTACATCGAAAGTTTTATCGGCTGCTACAAACGGGAAGAAGTTTATCGAAATCAGTATGAGGATTTTTTTGAAGCTATCGAGGGATGGAAAAACTATCTGGAATGGTACAACCACCACCGACCGCACGGATCGTTAGAGAATCTGTCGCCGGTGATTTTCAAACAATCAAAAGTCTCTACTATAACGGCTTAGTTTT
>JBAXGK010000314.1:0-2613 GCA_037139435.1 Candidatus Omnitrophota bacterium
GCTGGAAAACTTCAATCGTTCAGGCGGGGGGTAAGGATCACTTGACCGTTCCCTCTATTTAATAAATCTCTTCCGAGGGGACTTATTCGCCACTCGAGGGCCAAAAATCTCAGGAAAAGCTGACCTTTTCGAAAAAGATCAAGTAGAGAGCCACCAATACGAGAAACCCCGCAGAAAGATGGGATAAAAACGAGTGATTTTGCTCACTCCAGAGCTTCAGTTTCTTTAGGAAAATGAAGGCGAGTGGAACGAACCAAAGCATGGCGCCGATCAGAAAACCGTAGAGAAAAAACTCCTTAAACCACGGCTCACGCGCCTCGGGGAAATGGGTCCTGAGGAAGCCGATGATCCCAACCCACATCAGGAAAACCACGGGGTTCGTAATAACCACCAAGAATCCGACGAGAAAGTTTTTTGTCGGATTCCTTTTGCTAACTTCTTCATCCTGTTTGCTGGGCTGGCCATGGCTCCAAAAAGCACGTGCCGCCAATGTTAAGATCACCCCGATCCCGATCCACCGGATGATCCCCCACCATTCAGGATGATCCAAGAGAGGCTGGGTACCCGTGAAACCGATCGAAAGAAATATCAAGTCCGCCAGGATCGCCCCACACCCCACTAAAAAAGCGGCTGTTCGCCCGCGCTTAAGCCCGCGCTGGATCGCGATCAGATCAATCTGCCAGCCAAAACAGGAGGCCAAAAAACCGACCACGATCCCAATCAGCATTAAGCGCACCCTCCTTCGTCGGGGGTGCTCTCGCCAGAGGCTTTATGGAAAGACACGCAGTAGAACGGGGAAAGCACAATAAACGTCAAAAAGATCGAGGCGACCGCACTCTCGAAATTGAGATAGAAAAGCAGAGCAAGGAATATGGCGACTTGCACCACGAACAAAGTACGCCAGGAACGGAATTTGATGGCCGAAACTTTCGGGTAAGGGATATCACTGACCATAAGAAAACCCAACGCGGTCATCAAAAAAACCACGCTCATCAGGGAAAAGGACCGATCGGTCCATAGGTTCTTGTAAAAAGCCAGCATCGTCATCATGAGCGTCAGGGCCGCGGCCGGCGTCGGAAGCCCTTCAAAACACCCCCCGTGAGTCGGGTTCACGTTGAATCGCGCCAGACGGAAGATCCCGGCGCAAAGATAGAACACAATGACCAAAAGAAGCACCATGGGAGAATTCTGGAAGAAAGCTTTGTAGACAAGCATGCAGGGAGCCACCACGAACGAAACCGCATCGGCCAGCGAATCCAGCTCGCGCCCGAACTCCGTTTCATTTCCGAAGATCCGGGCCACATGACCGTCCAACGAATCGAGAATGAGCGCGAGAAAAATAAGCCAAACCGCATATTCATATTTTTCCTGAACGCTCATCAGGATGGAAAAAAAACCGGCCACAAGATTGAGCATCGTGATCATGTTGGGAAAAGCAGCGCTCGTAAAATAAAAACGCTTTCTCATGTTCTCAGCCCTCCTCGTTCCACGCCCCAAGGATCGTTGCCCCGCCGGCGACATGCTGTCCGATCCGAACATTGGCCTTGAACATCCTCTTGGGGATCGAGATCTCAACCCCGGACCCGTAGCAGATCATTCCGATCTTTTCTCCTCGGCCCATCACCTGTCCGATAACGACGTCGGAGTAGATGCGCCGCGCGATCGCGCCGGTCAGCTGACGCACCAGGACTCGCCGCGCGCGGTTCTCGATCCCTATCCAGTTGGATTCGTTGTGATCGAAAGCGTCTTTGCGCAGCGCGTTTAAGAACTTCCCTTTCACATAATTCTGATATTTGATGATACCGGCCAGGGGTGCGCGTGTGGTATGCACGTCAAAAACCGAAAGAAAAATACGAATGCGCACCGCTTGCTCGTGAAGAAATCGATCCTCAAAGATCTCATCGATCTTGACCACGGTCCCATCGGCCGGCGAAAGAAGCCCCTGCTCCCTCGGAGCTTCCCGTTGAGGATCCCTAAAAAAAAGCAGATGCGCCACAAAGAGAAGGCCAAGCACAGGAAACGCGTAAGGAATGTGCCAGATCCTTTCCAAAATCACGAGAATGCCCAACAACACGGCGCCGGGCCACACCCGTCTGTCGAAAGGAATTTTGTTTGCGATTTTCATCATCATGCCACCACCGGAGTTTCTTTAAGGTTTATTAAGCTTGGAGCTTGCATCCATGGGTTCGTCCGCGTCTTCAAAGGGCGGTTTCTTCGGGTCCCGCCCTTCAGGGATCCCCTGCGTTTCGGTCACATACTGGCGAAAAGCCCGGTGCGTCGTGATCCAACGGAAAAATTCCAACCACTTGCTCATCGAAAACGGCCCACCCTTCGCCACGCGCCAGAAGGTCCCCGCAAAAAACCGCATCCTCGCGAAATCAAAGGTCAGCAGGTAATAGGCCAAAAGCTTGATCAGAAGAAAAGTGAATTTAAGATCGAGCGACGCCCGCTTGTGCTCCGGATTCAGATTCCTGAAACGGTTCAGGGCCGTCACGAGCCGGTCCGCGTAAGTGTCGTAACGATAAAGACATCGACTGAGCCAGTTGTAACCTTGATGAAGTTCTTCGGGCGTCATAAGTTTGGGAACAAAGTTACAGTCCGAGGAGCCGTGCC
>JBAXGK010000315.1:0-2609 GCA_037139435.1 Candidatus Omnitrophota bacterium
TTGCCACCCCGAATCAATATTCCAATGAAGGCAAGAATGTTTGGGCCGGCGTTGGACAAGGGGTTGTCAATGCGATCACGAACACGGTTGGTGGCGCATTTCAGTTGGTCACCTGCATCATCCCCGCGGATCTTCCGCTTCCGAATGGCGGAGTGGATATCGGCGGCAAGTAGTCGTTTGTATTTTGCGTTTAAAAAAGAGGGGGTTTCGCGACCCCCTCTTTTTTTTTGACATCTGCCCGGTAGGGCGCACGGCTTCAATCCTGTCTTTCCTATTACTCACATTGTTCCTGGGACGCTGAATATGCCAATACGTCGATGGATGCTTTACCTCGCCTCTCAGTCCTCTCGAAGACAGGAACTCCTCAAAGAACTCAAAGTTCCTTTCAAAGTCGCTCCGAGCACTTACCTTGAGCGGTGGTGCCGTAAATCTGCTCCTGAAGTCCTCTGCGTAAGACACGCGATTGGAAAAGCCAGGAACGCCGTACTTCCCAAGGTCGCACGTTTTGTTCTGGGAGGGGACACGATTGTCTGGCATCATGGGCGAGGGCTTGGAAAACCGCGAAGCCGAGCCGAAGCTTTACGGATGTTGCGCGGACTTGAGGGAAAAAAACACGCCGTTTATACCGGTCTTGCGATCTGGGATAGGCAGACCGGGGACATGCTCACCGGATCCGCCAAGACGGATGTCTGGATGAAGCCCGTGGGAGAGGCGTGGCTTCAGAAGTACGTAGATACCATCCATCCTTTCGATAAGGCCGGGGCTTACGCGATCCAGGGACGAATTAAGATCGTGCGGAAGATCCAGGGCTCCTATTCGAATGTGGTGGGTTTGCCCAAAGAATTGCTTCGAAAGATGCTCAAAGAAATAGTTTAAAAGACCGATGTTCTAAAGGAAGCATTGCACTTCGAGGGCTGGTAAGTGAAACGCGTCGCTTGGATACTTCTATTCCTGGTGTGGGGCATCACCCAAGGGGCGGGGCTTTGTCAGGCGGTTGATAACGCGCGTGATCCGGAATCTGAACCGGAGGATTACAAACTTCTTCGTGAGATCATCACGACGGAGTTCTCGGGCCAGGCCCCGCACGAGTGGGGCGAATCGGTTTCGGGGGTCAAGACGCGCCTTAAGACCGAGGACAAGGTTGTGGCTCTCGGCGTGGATGCCTGTGATCTGATGGGGAAAGGCCAGGATGCGAAGCTGATCAAATTTCTTGCGGCAGAAAACATTCCCGCAACTTTATTCATTTGCGGGGAGTGGGTCGATAAGAATGGCCCGATCCTCAAGAAACTTGCCGCCAATCCTCTTTTTGAGATTGCCAATCAGGGGGTTTCGCGTAAGGCGTGCTCTGTGAGTGGCAAGTCTGCGAACGGAGTTCCCGGAACGGGGAATGTCGCGGAACTTTTTGGGGAAATCGAACAGCACGCCCGGAAGATTGAATCCGTCACCGGGATCCTGCCTCAGTATTACCACGCCGGGTCCGGCTATTATGATGAAGTGGCGGTGCGCATCGTTAGGGCGCTTGGGTACGAAGCCCTCGGTTCTTCTGTTCGCGGGTCCGAGGGCCAGGGTCTTGAAAAGAAACAGGTCCTGGAGGCCCTCGTGAATCCTGTCGTGGGCGCTATCGCGATCCTGGGCGGAGTGTCCCTTCAAAGTTCCTTTGTGGATAGCGTGATCGAGGCGGTGCGTAAACTCCGGTCCAAAGGTTACAAGTTCGTTAAAGTCTCCGATTATCCGTTGGAATGAAAAAAGCCTCGCCTTCTTCCGGTAAATATTCCGTGATCGAGATCGCTTTAGGCGGTCAGAATCTCCGAGCTAAAGAAAAAGCATCCGCCCGTGAACTTCTATTAAAATGCCGCATCCCGGAGCGAAATCTTGTCTCCTCGGATTATAAGGGTGCATTTCGCGTCAGTTGCTACACGCGTTCGGCCAAGAAAGTCCGTGAGGTGAAACAGGCATACACGGCCTTGGACTGTCCCTCCTACGTTCTCAAGGTTAAAAGGCTCGGGCGACACGACTGGTTCGATAAATGGAAACGCGACTATCACATAAGGCCTCTGGGCGCGAAGTTCATGATCGTGCCGGTTTGGGAGAGACGAAAGTTCAAGCCTGGTCGCCGGATTCCGGTCATTCTGGAGCCCGGTAGCGCGTTCGGATCCGGGTATCATGAGACGACGCGGCTCATGACGCGCCTTCTGGAATCGATTGCGGGAAAGGTCGGGAGTTTTTTGGATATCGGGTGCGGGACCGGGATCCTTTCGGTGGTGGCCGCGAAATTGGGTGCTGGGAAGATCACCGGATACGATAACGACAGGCCCTCCGCTCTTGTCGCCGGAAAGAATTTCCGGACGAATCAATGTAAGGACGGGACGTTCTTTTGCGCTCAACTCAAGCGATCGAGAGTCTCCGGATATTTTGACACCGTCGGCGCGAATTTGCTTTCCAAAGCCCTGCTGGAGCATCGCGCGAGGATCGTCGCGCGGGTTCGTCCGGGAGGTTATCTCCTTGTGTCCGGGATCGCCCTCCAGAACTTTGCCTTGTTCAAGCGCGGGTTTTCCGGCGCCCCTTTAAGGTGCCTGAAGGTTCTTCGCGGACACCGATGGGTCGCGGTG
>JBAXGK010000316.1:0-2609 GCA_037139435.1 Candidatus Omnitrophota bacterium
CCTTGGAGGTCCGGAACAGTGAGAAGATCATTCTTCCGGGCGTCGGCAATTTTGCGGAGGCTTCCAAAAGGATGTTTGCCTCAGGGATCGCGGATGTGATCACCGATTCGGCGCTTCGGCAGAATAAACCTCTTTTAGGGATCTGCCTTGGCATGCAGTTGCTTGCGCAGGAAGGGGAAGAGGGAGGAGGAGCGCCCGGACTTGGCCTGATCGCAGGCCGGGTCACCAAGATTTGCCTCAAAGATCCGTCCCTTCGCTTGCCGCACATTGGGTGGAACGATGTTTCGTTCAACGGAATGAAACTGTTCTCCGGAATCGAAGAAGGCGCCTCGTTCTACTTTGTTCATTCTTTTGAGATGGTCCCTGATGAGACGAGTATCGAACGTGCGACGACCCGGTACGGTTCGGACATCGTGGCTGCCGTCCGTAAGGATCACGTGCTCGGGGTGCAATTCCACCCGGAAAAAAGCCAGAAAGACGGTCTGCGTTTGTTAACGAATTTCGTGAAAGGTCTTTACTGAAATGCTGAAGCATCGTGTCATCCCGGTCGTTCTGCTGGACGGCTATTCCGTGCTGAAAACGATACAATTTAAAACGCGGCGCAACTTGGGAAATCCGATCACCGTTGCCCGAATTTATAATACGCGTAACATCGACGAACTGATCCTTCTTGACATCGACGCCTCCAAGCAGCAGCGACAGATCGATTATTTTACGATTGAGGACGTTGCGTCCGAGTGTTTCATGCCGCTGACCGTCGGCGGGGGTCTTTCGAGTTGTTCGCATATTGAGAATGTTCTCAAACGGGGCGCCGATAAAGTAGCCATCAACACGGCTGCCTTGAAAGACCCCTCTTTCATCCGGGAGGCGAGCGCACATTTTGGCGCGCAATGTATTGTAGTTTCTGTGGATGTGATCCAGAGTGATGGGTGCTATAAGATCTGCTCGCATTCGCTCGGAACCGTCGAGCGCGAACTTCTCGATTGGTGCAAGCAGATAGAAGGTCTTGGTGCCGGAGAGATATTTTTGAACTCCGTGGACCGAGATGGCATGATGAACGGCTACGATACCGAGCTCATCCGACAAGTTAGCTCGGTCATTAAGATCCCGCTTATAAGCTGTGGCGGAGCCGGCAAGTCGGCTGACTTGGCCTCCGCCATTCAGAGCGGAGCTTCGGCATCGGCAGCCGCCAGCCTTTTTCACTTTACAAAATATACTCCCGAAGAATGCCGTGCCAGTATGCGGGCAGCCGGACTTCCGGCTCGAACGACGGCAAGAAAATCAGCATGAAAGAACTCTTTGAAAGTTTCTAGCTGTTTGAGGGCTTTGTTTCCAAGGATCTGATCATTTGAGTCGAAAAGGGGAAGATCTTTTTTATGCATTTTCGAGAACGAATTATTAAAGATACGATGATGTATTCCGTGGCGAATTATATTGCCATGGTGGTCGGTATCTTTCTCAGCATTGTCACCAAAAACATCCTCGGTGCTCTTGGCGCGGGCTACTTTGCTATGATCAAAGTCTTTATCTCGTATGGAGATCTCTCTGATCTTGGATCGCGGGATGCCATGCTTCGCGAGGTCGCGCAGGCGGTGGGCTCAGGCAAAAACGAAGAAGCGCGCAAGGTCCGCGATGTCGTTTTTTGTTTTACACTTATTTCGTCAGCAATCGTCGTTTTGATTTTTATGGGTATCTCGTTGTTCTATATCAAGGATCCGATTTTGCGCTATGGCGTCATGATTGCCGGCCCACTGGTTTTTGTTACCCAGCTTTATAACTTCATGATAACCTTCATGCGCATCCTTAAAAGGGTTTTTAGCTTGAGCTTGACTATTGTAGTCAATATCCTCGGCGTTGCGTTTTTTTCAATACTAGGGGCTTACGCGGGCGGGGTTTTTGGGATGGTAACCGGATTGATCATCGCTGCGTTGTTTTCGGCTTATTTCGCGTATCGGGCTAGCGGCACTCAATTGGGAATTCGTTGGGAACCTCGGGAGATCCTTCGCCTCGTACGCATCGGGTTACCGCTTGTCATATCCGGTTACGCCATGAGCGTTTTTTTGAGCGTAGATGCAATCATGATTGGGAAAATGATCGGTTACAAGCAGCTCGGCTTTTACACGATCGCGTTGATGTCCGTTCAGCAGATTAATTCTCTTGGGCGATTCACACAGATTATACTTCAACCTTACGTTCAAGAGAAATACGGAAAAGAAAAAAACTTAGTTAGTTCCAAGTCGCTTTTCGTTAAAAGCACTTCTGTTTTAATTTACTTGCTCCCAGTGTTTATCGCCATGATTTATTATGGTGTCCCGGTGGTGGTTAATTATTTTTTACCGAAATTCATTCTGGGCCTATCAGCAATGAGAATCTTGACCGCTGCATACTATTTCGTTGCCGTCAATGAGATGTCGGCGAGCATTTTGTTTACGATCAATAAGCAGTCCCGGACCATCCCGATCTTTATAGCGATGACCGCGTTTGCGATAGGGCTGAATTACTTGTTTATTGTTATGGGACAAGGGATAAAAGGCGTCGCATTTGCTACAGCCATTTCTTTTTTTTGTTATTTCGTAATATTCTTTTGCTATGCTTTCAAGCATCTTATG
>JBAXGK010000317.1:0-2608 GCA_037139435.1 Candidatus Omnitrophota bacterium
TTAAAGAGCGTTTAAAGCGGGTGTTTCCGGGCGGCAGTTTTCCGCATGGATTCACCTTTGAGTTCGATACTATAAGCATTGTGAACAAGCCGGTCAAGGATGGCATCGGCAAGCGTCGGATTTCCGATGATCTCGTGCCAATGTTTGACCGGGAGCTGACTGGTGACGACGGTGGAAGCTCGGTTGTGCCGGTCTTCGAGAATCTCGAGAAGATCACCGCGCTCCATTTCGGTGAGAGCGGCAAGTCCCCAGTCGTCGATTACCAGCACATGCGGTCGCACCAGGGAGCGCATGACTTTTGAGAAGCGCCCGTCCCCGCGAGCCAGCGCAAGCTCCTGAAGCATCCTCGGAGAACGTGCATAAAAAACAGGATGTCCCAGGAGGCACGCTTTATGCGCCAAGGCGCAGGCAATAAAACTTTTTCCAACCCCGCAAGGCCCTGTGATCAATACGTTGAGATGTTCCTCCACCCATTTTCCCGAAGACAATTTTCTGATGAGCGCCTTGTCCAGGCCCCGGGACTGCGTGAAATCAATATTCTCCACGCACGCCGACTGCCGTAGCCGTGCCAACCGAAGCCTCGTTTCAAGACGCCTATTCTCCTGTTCCGTCAGCTCGCGGTCGATCAAAAGCCCAAACCGTTCCTCAAAATCCAGTTTCTCGTAATCCCGCGACGAATTCTGCTCCTCAAGCGCCTTGAGCATGCCGTGTAATTTCAATGTCCTTAATTTGTCTTGTGACGGTGTTGATAACATGATTCACCTCTTTCAAAGGGTTAGTTGTTGAAATAGTTCCCGCCTCGGATATTGGGGTGCGTGATGTTCGCCGTCTTGGCGCCTGCCGGAAAAACATTTTGATCCAGACCGTTCTTGAGAATGGATTTGACGCTCCGGTACGAATACGCACCGATCTTCGCCGCACGCGCACACGCCAACTCCAGTCGGGGTTCGGAATACGCTCTCGCCAAGCGGAGTATTCCAAGACACGAACGATATCCCAACTCGGGATACTGCCGGCTATTCAAGATATGCTCGACCACGCTGGCCGTCTGGCGGCCAATCGTGCTGGCCCTCGCGATCATCTTGCTCGGCGTCCAGGATAAGTGCTCCTGATGACTAGGCGGCATATGCTCGTGAACTGTCGTGGGTTTCCACTCGAGAAAGCTTCGCAGATGGCTTGCAACCCGCTTTTCTCGGTGAAAAATCTCCACCGTTCGCGTTGTATAGCGCGCCGTGACCTCCTGATGGACCAAAAGATACGGGACGCTGTAATAATGCTTTTCAATCTCGACGTGGTAATCGATATTGACCCGGACTTTCTTCCAGCGCGCAAATTCGTAACGTTCTCCTGGAAGGGGTTTAAGGGCGGGCTCTTCAAGGTCCCGGAAGGTCGAAAGCCGGCTCCCCGGCAGTTTCTGGAAAGATTTTTCATTCAACCTCACCAGAAGCTCTCCTATCGCCTCATTGAGTTCCTCAAGATCGAAAAACTTTCGGTTCCTGAGAGCCGCCAGAATCCACCGCTCGACAATCTGGACTCCGACCTCGACTTTGGCTTTATCTTTAGGATGTCGGACCCGCGCCGGGATTACCACGGTCCCGTAATGCGCGATCATGTCCGCGTAAGTGCGGTTAATCTCGGGTTCGTAACGGCAGGGTAGGTTGACGCCCGCCTTGAGATTGTCCGAAACGATCTTCTCCGTCACACCTCCGAAATATTCGAAGGACCTGACATGACTTCCGATCCATGACTCCAGCGATTGGTCCGCGGTCGCTTCGGCGAAGGTGTAATTGCTCGCGCCGAGCACGGCCACGAAGATCTGCGCCTGGGAAATGCGCCCTGTGTTCCGGTCATGAATGGGTATCGTGTGTCCCGCGTAATCCACGAACAGCGTGGCTCCGGCCTTGTGCGTCTGCCTCAGACTCAGACGCAATGTTTTTATGAACGCGTGGTAGTACTCCCGGAATTGTGTATCCTGATAGCCGTCAGGATGCGCTTCTTTGTACTCTTGCCACAAAAGCTCAAGCGTCACTCCTTTTTTCTTCATCTCTCGGTGAACATACGCGTAATCCGGCAATGGTTTACCGGTCTGGCGCGGTGGCTTCCCACGCACGAGACGTTCCAAAGACTCATCGCTCATGGCTGCGATTTTGATCCAGTCCAGCCCCGCCTCGTGAGCGATCCGAAGATATTTTTGTGCAGAGAAATGACTGATCTTCAAACTCCGACCGATATCTCGCGAACTAACCCCGCAGGAAAGACCCAGCCGTAATGCTTCCCGAATGTGTCGCATACCCATCTCCTTGCCTTGCCCTTGCCGATACCTTGCCATAATCGATTTCTCCTTGTAGTGAATGACCCAAAACAAGGAGGGTGCCCGACCCGAAAGGTAAAGACAAGCAGTTTGCCTCCAGGAAATCCTGAAGGGCGGTCTTCAGACCGTCGCCGGAGGGATTACGAAGTGGAAGAAGCTGGCCGCGGAAGGTGGAAGAAGTTCACCGCGGAAGCTGGAAGAAGTTCGCCGCGCTGGGTGGAAGAAGTTGAGCGCGGTACGCAGCTGAAGCCATGGAGATCTATGGCAAGAATCGTTATGCGACGGGAGACTTCTTAA
>JBAXGK010000318.1:0-2602 GCA_037139435.1 Candidatus Omnitrophota bacterium
TATAGGTGGCCAATTGCATGGCGAGATAAACCATACCGCCGATCGGGAACACCGCCACCACAAAAACCTGGACCAGGAAAAAGAAAACGATTGCGGGCCAGAAAAGATAAAGGTATTGGAACAAAACTGCCTTTGTCAGCATCCTTTCAACGAAAGCCTGCGGGATCCAGACGCCTTTCGCCTCAATGAATAATCCCGTCAACGCCGCCCACTGGAGCCGAAGCTCGATGATGAGATTCTGAAGAAGTAGCCCCGTACTCCATGCAAATTCCACCGGAGCTCGTGCTATGCCGCGCAAAGTTTCGGCGCCATCTTTCCCCGCAAGCTTTAACCATTCATAAGAACGCCCTAAGTTTCCGGACGCCAGGTCAAAGCCGGCGCGCGTTAAATTCCGGAGCATCAAAATAAAGTGACGAATGATATCGAATATTTTACCTGTGAGGATAAGCAAGAAAACGGTATAGACCATGGACATAGCCGCCAGTCCCGGAGCGCCCATTTCCACGCCTCCCGGCCATGCGGAGGAGACCCATTCAAAAATAAGATAAGCCAGAAAACCAAGATTGATCAGTGGCCCCAAAAATGGCTGCAGAACCAACCACGCCGCACCCAGCGAAGACTCCTCTGCATGCTTATGATGGGATTTTACGAGGGGTTTTTCCAACGGTGCTTCATTGATCTTTTTTGAGGCAGCCTCAATCCGGCTACGGACATCCATTACCAAAATAGTCCGCAGCTCTCCTTCTTTTCTAAACGCATCAGCCTCGGTCGCAGGATTCGCCCAAAGAGCTTCAACCTCAGTGATCATCTGAAGCAGAGACGCGCTAGTGTGGCGAACAACATCAATCATTTTTCCGGGCTTTGCAGGATCCGGAGCTTTTTCCTTAATCTCATATTTCTTATTCTTTCCTAACGCGGCCTTCAGGCCTTCAAGAGTAACGGCTCCTGCACCGCCGATCTCGTCCGGAGTTAAGCCCAAAGCACCTTTGATCGTCTTTTGGATTTCGGCATCTTCGGCGATATCGGTCGCAATGACCTTAAAAGCCCCGTGGAAATTCTTCCAGTAGAAGTCCATAGAGTCCTTGAACCATTCGTGTTCCTTGTAGAAATTGTTGAACTCTCCGAGGGCCCACCGACTTTGCTTGAAATAGAGAGCAAGACGATTAAGGATCCCGCCTTCGGTCTGTTTCAAGAAGCTGACATACAACGGTCTCATCCAAGGAGCTTCAAGCGTGTCATGGCTCATGTTGCCCAAGAAGATCTTCATCTTATAGAGCACATTCACGAGATAGAGATCGTTCTGGATACCACCTTTTCCGAAGAAACCCCAGCGACCGAGGATCGCCGCTTCCGTATCAGAACCCGATGAAAGTTCACGACGGGCCATCTGTTCCAGCGCATTATCAAATGTATCCTCGGGGTTGCTGATCTCAAGGGCGGCTTCAACGATACCGTGGTCGGGATTTGCGGCAAGCAGGGCAACATTCAGGAGGGCATTTCCACCGGGGTGATATTTCAGCCCACGGCTCTGCATTTCAAGGACTTGAGCGAGAAGATCTTTGTATCCCTGGATATCCGGAGGCGCGCGTCTGCCAAAAAGACGAGCCATGAGGACAGTCGGGGTGTTCCCTTCATAGCGGTAGATAAACTCCATCAGGTACCGCTTCAGAATATCCAGATCCAAAGGCGGCCAAGAGTTGTCAGGGTCCGAAAGAAGTGTGTACGCACCAGGCTCGTCACTTTTTCCGATAGTCTTCAACGCTTCTCCAAAATCTTGATTTCCCTGCGCCTCAAGAGCCGTATCACGGAAATGTTCGACACGAGCGATAATGTTGTCATAGAAAAGCTCGCGCAAAGCAGTCTCCTTGCTATCAGCCTCCGTCGCGTTACCAGCCTGGCGCAGATCTTCAACCTCCTTGATTAAGGCAAGCAAAGCCGCGGTGTCATGCGTTACAGTGCCGCTTGCTGGATCCACCAACCGATACTTCTTTTCTTGAACGATCTTTTTAAGGCGCGCAAAGGAAACCACTTTCGGATCCTTGATCTCAGGCGCCTTGGCGTTTTTCCCGTCGTCCGCAAACGGTGCATCGAACCGATATCCCTCAGGTTCTATCTTGAAGATATTCTTGGTTTTCCGTTTGCCGAGACTATCATCCTGATAGGCGATCGGCTGATCGTGACCTAGAGTAAAAACCTCCATAAGGTCGTGATAAATACCGGTCTTGGCACGCGGAGCTGAATCCGCCGCACGAACAAAACCCCACTGGGCTTGCCACGCAGGATCCAAGGCTTCACGAATGCCATTGATAAGAGTCGCTTCGAACTCGCAAACATCGATCTCAGAGCCAATCTGTACGTGAACCGCAAAGAGATTGTTATTGGGATCAACCCCACGGACACGTCCCATATCTGCGGCCAAAGCCTGGCGAAAATATTTCAAATAGATAGGGGTCGATTCCTGGACGCTCTTTCCTTCCAATTCCTTATCCAAATTATCGGTATCGATCTCAAGATCACGGCCGGTAAAAGAACGGAAAAGATTCAGGATTCCTTCCCACGATGAACCGATACTATCGCTTTTCGCGGGATATATAATGGCGCT
>JBAXGK010000319.1:0-2597 GCA_037139435.1 Candidatus Omnitrophota bacterium
CCCACGGCTACAAAGCGCCGCAATAAACTTTGCGCGAGGCGCTCGCTGACAAACGGATCATCGCCCTGATCAAGGACTTTGCCATAGTCATGCACGATAATTCCGAGGTACGTCAAGGTCAGAAGTCGCGGATTATGCTCGATCGATTTAAAAAGATCACGAAGCTGGCGAATCTTTTCACGTTCGATGAGAGTGTCCGGCTTCCTCCTCTTAGACATGACATATTCAAAGAATTCTTCTTCGGATATCTGATTCCCCGTATAGTCCGCAAGTCTTTGGGCGGCTGATACAACCTTATGAGCATGGTTCAAAGCCGTTTCGTCAACCGACCGGCCCCGCTCATCAATCATGGTAAGCAATTCCAGTGGGGTCGAAGCCATGAGACCTCTCCAAAGATTATTGATCCCGATACTCGGCGCAAAAGTGATCATGCTCGAGAGTTCCGCAATCACGCTATCGGACATCTGAGCGTGAAAAACATTCACAGCGGCTTCTATTTCCGAAGCGGGAGCCTTACGCATGAGGAGATGACGGATATCACCTTTTTCGACCCTCGTCTCAGACCGATAGGCGATGCCCGATTCCAAGACAGCGTTCGCCTGAGAATCCGACGCATGGATCTTGTTCTTGAAGATCTTACCGAATGGCGTTTCCGCCTTCACCTGTTGTCCACGGATCGAAGGCACCAGGTCGCGGACAGCCTGCACTGCATTTCCCTGTTTGCGAACCACAAAGATCGGGATCGTATATTTCGCTCCGTCCAATCCTCCCTGGATGTAATACGCCAGCGCCTTGTAGAACGGCTTGTCTTTATGAACCTCATAAAAAGCCAGCGCTTGATCTTCCGTAAAAGTGATGGGTTCACCCACATGAACTTCGTCGAAGTTCGCCTTCAGAGAGGCAATGATCGTTTCGCGATCCTGGATCCCGTCCGGCTTGATCAGGACGAACCCGACAGTCCCGTCATTCATACCATCGACAAAATCATCCCGGAATGTCCGCGCTTCACTGCGGCTATTAATGATTTCAACGACGGAGTTAAAGGTTTTTGAAAAATCAAAAATTCGTTTTTTCTTATCCCCAAAGAAATTCTCTTTAAAGGATAGGCCGGGGATCTTCGTGCCATCCGATAACCTTATGTCGAGCGAATTCGAGGATTTTGGATCGATGCTCATATCATGCCTGAGAGTTACAGGACGCTCACTATCCTTCAAATAAATATCCCCGACATAACTCGGTTGATCATTAAAATCCAACCCACGATCCGAGGTGTGATGATAATAGTAACGGTTCTCTCCGGCACCGGTCAGAAGACCTGAAGCTTTTACCGCTACCAAGATGGTCCCATCAGGGATCTCGACCGTCTCCCCGGCCTTCGCATCGATCACAAGCTCCGTATGGTCCAGGATCACACCTTTTCCGATCTTCACCGTAACTCCAGCCGGAACTTTAATCTTCGAGCGAATCATTAAATAATTATCCGGATCCTTGAATTCCACCTGGGCTTTTGGATACTGATCTTCACCCACTTCATTTGTAAAGAGCGGCAACCGGAAAGCCTCCCGGATGAAGATCCTTGGCCACAACCGATCGGTCTGCACGGCCATACGCACGATCCAGTCGATATCATCGACCTTCCCAGTATCAAACCAGAACGGCCCGAACGGCGCCGCCGACAAATCTCCCCCCGCGGCCGCCTTGACACTGTTTGCCATCTTCCACAGCTGGGCCCAGTCTTCAACATCGGGATAAAGTTTCTTAGCCTTCTCATCGTAATATTTCGGACTAAGCCAATCCTCCAGGGCCACGGTCATCGGAGTCAGTACGTGGGACGACCAATCCAACTCCATACCTGTGCGGCGCGGCAAAAAGAAGGTCCCATCTGAGGTCTTCGCCATCGAATGCTGATATCCGGACTTTTCATCCAAAAAGGCACTTGCCACCTTCCGGTCGAAAGCAAAATAGAATGTGTTCAGGTTTGTAAACCGGATATATTTCATGAGACCTTCCATGAATTCCTTCAATTCGGGCCCCTGCTTTACGGCGCGCTGCGAACTTGTCTGGATGGCTTGCCACTCATGGACATTCAGATTGTCAGGCCCGCGGAACCCCTGTCCTGCCGAAGTCGAATATAAAACATCCCATACCGCTTTGCCTTTTGAGCCCCCGAGCAGATATGCGAGCAGAATATTTTCTTGAACAAAATCACGCTGCAAACCGTTGACAAGCTTTGACTCATCCACAAAGCGGGACCGGAACTCTCCCAAAAAGGCTTTTTTCGCCTCAATGGCATCCTTAGCAGGGCGACCGAACTTTTCTTCAAACCATTTTTGCATGCCATAACCCAAAAGAAGCTCGAACACCTGATTCGGCTCTTCCGGCTTCACACCGGGGACCTTCTGTCCAGGCTTCTCCTTAAATGCATCTACCCTCATGTTACCGTCCACCATGGCATGACCCAAGCCTGTAAGGTAGCTAAGCTTCTGGGCATCAACAACTGTGTCGGCATTCGGCACACCATTCGCATCAAGATCCGCAAAAACGCGTTCGCTCTTCGGGAAGAGGAAGAATCCGCGACCGGCCTCATATTTCGGAGG
>JBAXGK010000320.1:0-2594 GCA_037139435.1 Candidatus Omnitrophota bacterium
GGGTGCCCTGGCTTGGCGTAAATAAAACGCATCACGAATAATTCGCCGAGTTTCAAGGCGAGCGCTCTCCCAGTGGTCAGAAAGCCATTGGCAAAAGCCATGAACCCCCAAAAGGCCGCAAGGATCAGGAAAAACGTGTGGAATGCTCTTTTGACCACGGCCTGAGTCGTTTGTCCCTGCCAAAGGGCCTGAAACCCGATCGCACTTAGCATCGCGAGACCGAAGCAGCTAAATCCAAGGAATTTCGCCGGAACACGGAAAGAGTAGAAATGTGTGAGCTTGATGAGCGCCACATAAAGCGGGCTCCACTGGCCCAGCGCGAGGAGATAAGCCAGAAGCGTCATCACGCACCAGATCCGAAAGGTCTTGTTCTTGCGGATCTCTGGCGAACAGAACGTAAGAAGCATCAAGAACAAGGAAAACAATCCTGAGTAAAGGTTCCCCTTGAAAATGGCCCATAGGCTGGGGCTAATCAACGTACCAAGCACCAGAGGAGATGCCGAACCCACATAAGCATACCCTTCCTCAAGCCCTGATCGGTTGGATTGGGTCGCCAACTGGAAGGTCAGGAAGACCTGCGGCAGAGCAATCAAGAGAGCAATAACAGCGACCAAAGTCACTGCCCCGAGGGTTACAGCTTTTTTTGTCGAAGAGGAAGGGTTCTCCGGAAACAAAATGATCCGAAGCATCGCGTAAGCTCCAAAGATCATCCAAGTCAGAACCGCCATTTGGAGATAGCCGGCCACGAGTGATTGGCCGACGACAAGAGCCATCCCTACAAGAAGCCACACTTTTCGTCTTTCAAGATATCGCTCCAGAAAATAGAGTGCGACCGGAAACCAGCAAATCGTCTTCAGGGATGTCATATTGTAAAAAGCACCGCCGTAAGCAGCTCCGAACACAAAGATCACGGCCGCCACAAAAGATGGCATGGCGCCAAGCTTCATTTGCTTGGCATAGGCATAAGTCCCCCATCCCGCGATCAGCCAATGAAAAAGATTCATGTACGAATAAGCCACACGAAATGGCAAAAGCAAATAGAGAATCAGATTGGGGAGATAAAAGGCGCCGACCTGGCTTTCAGCCACGAGTGGAAAGCCACACTGGATCGAGGGTGTCCAGAAAGGCAACCTAAAATCTTTCAGGGATTTGGCAAGCTGAAAAGCCCAGGGGAAATGCTGCTCAAAATGGTCATACGTAAGCGGGGCCGCTTTGACGAGGAAGAGTTCAGGATAAAACGCGAAGAGTAATCCCAACAACGCCAGAACCGCAAAACTATCTTTCCGGTTAAACGTCATCGAATCGCCTCGATCTAATAACGATCAAGCGGGTTTCCAGGAAGGCGGTAATTTGATAGAGACTTCGATATTCTGGAATTCCTGGCTTTTTCGCGCGCCGTGTTTTCGCGCCCACTCGGCCATTTTCTTAAGTCCCGCCTCGAGCGATACCCCCGGCGTCGCCCCTAGAACCTTGCGGGCTTTTTCATGATCGGAATAGGCTTCCTGCACTTCGTTGCGCTGCTCCAAATGCTTGATGCAGGGTTTGGCATTAAATGCCTTCGCGACTTCTTCCGCCAAAAAATTAACCGTATAGGGCTGATCGGCGCCAATGTTAAAAACCTGGTTATAGGCTTGCGGTTCTTCAATGGAGCGCGCGATGACAGGGGCCACATCGTCGATATAGGAGAAGGCACGTTTTTGCGTCCCATCGCCAAAAATGGTCATCGGCTGGCCCTGCATGATCTGATTCATGAAGATCCCCACGACGTTCCGGTATTTGTCTCCGATGTTCTGCTTTTCGCCATAAACATTGTGCGGGCGAAAAACGATCGAGTTCAAACCGAACATCTCATGCGTCACCTTGAGATCTTGTTCGACGGCATATTTAGCAATCCCGTACGGATCTTCGGGCTGAGGGATCAGATCCTCACGCATCGGCACCTGGTTCTTGCCATAGACCGCAATGGAGGATGTGAACACGAAGCATTTCACCTTATGCAACACCGACAGATTGATCAGATTGACTGACCCGATCAGGTTATTTTCATAATTGAAGCGTTTGATGAAGTGGCTGAGGCCTTCTGCCGCATAGGCCGCGAGGTGGAAGACGTACTCGAAGGAGTGCTTCTCGAAAAGTGCTTTGAGCAGGACATTGTCGAGGATGGAGCCTTTTACGAAAGACGCGCCCGTGGGGACGTTCTCCTCGAACCCACCGCTTAGATCATCCAGCACCCAAACGGCGTGCCCCTGACGAAGCAAGGCCTGAGTAACATGCGCTCCGATGAAACCGGCTCCCCCGGTAACAAGAACGTTTGCCATTACCCCACCTTGACGTGTTTGATCTCAAAAGCTTTTTGCTTCCAGATGCCGGCTTTGTGAAGCGTGTAGTGGAAAACCGTCACCATGATCATAAGCCCGTACCGGACCGCCTTTTTAAAGGACATCTGCGAGTTCTCGTCCTCGTAACGGGTCTGATGCGCTATTTCGGCGATGCGCGCATGCCGGATAGCCGCCTGGATCAAAATGTCGGTATCGAAATCAAATTTATCGCTCAAGATATCCAACGGGATCTTATGCAAAAACTCGGCCGTAAAG
>JBAXGK010000321.1:0-2589 GCA_037139435.1 Candidatus Omnitrophota bacterium
CGCTTCCAGACCAGGGTTCATTTGAGTCGCCTGGAAGATCTTCTCCACTTCAGCTTCAGAAAGCTCAAGAGTCAAGAGACCGTTTTTCACGCTATTATTCCTGAAAATGTCGGCAAACCCAGGAATGCGATTCTTCCCCTGTCCGGACCATGGGGCAATCACCACCCGGAACCCATACTGACAGATCGCCCAGACTGCGTGCTCACGGCTGGAGCCACATCCGAAGTTGTTGCGAGCGAGCAGGATTGTCGCGCCTTGATACTCGTCCCGGTTCAGGATAAATCCCGGATTATTTTTTTCTCCGGGGAGATACCGCCAATCATAAAAGAGCGACTCCCCAAATCCCGTACGGGCAATGGATTTCAGAAATTGCTTGGGGATGATCGCATCGGTATCCACATTTGCTCGATCCAACGGCAGTATTGCCCCCCGAAAATTCTCGAATGCTTTCATGGAAGAACCTCTCCACCCCGTTAGAGTTTTAACTTTATTAAATCAAAAACATTACCATTAAGGCTGAAACAAACCCGAACTTTTGAATGACCCCGATTTGAGTTATTTAAAACTTTAACGGGGCGAGCTTTCTAATATCCACAAAATGCCCCGCTATGGCGGCCGCAGCCGCCATCTCCACACCGACAAGATGTGTGCGGCCGTCCTTCCCCTGACGCCCTTCAAAATTACGGTTGGAGGTGGAAGCGCAACGCTCCTGCGGCTTTAATTGATCCGGATTCATCGCCAAACACATGCTGCAACCGGATTCGCGCCACTCACACCCCGCGGCCAAAAAGATCTTATCGAGCCCTTCAGCCTCAGCTTGTTTTTTCACTTGCTGAGAACCTGGCACCACGAGCGCACGAACGCTAGACGCGACTTGGTGACCTCTGAAATATTGTGCGGCGGCGCGCAGATCCTCAATGCGACCGTTCGTGCAACTTCCGATGAAAACAGTATCGATCTTGATGTCCGTGATCGACATCCCAGGTTTCAGCCCCATATATCTCAGGGCCTGTTCGACATCCGCTTTGGCATAACCCGGGACTTGATCCGGCTCCGGAACGCGTCCGTCCACATCCGAGACCATTCCAGGGCTTGTCCCCCAAGTCACTTGCGGCGCGATCTTGGACACATCGATCGTGAGCTCTTTATCAAATTTTGCTCCATGATCGGAAAAAAGAGTTTTCCAGTAAGCCTTGGCCTTTTCGAGATCCTTCCCTTTCGGCGCATAAGGACGGTTCCCTTCGGACACATACTGGGCCGTCACTTCATCCGGAGTGATCATGCCCGCCCGCGCCCCGGCCTCGATCGTCATATTGCAAATGGTCATACGCGCTTCCATAGAAAGAGCCCGTATCGCCTCACCGCAATATTCGATCGCACAGCCTGTTGCGCCTGCGGTTCCGATCAACCCGATGAGTTTAAGAACCATATCTTTTGCAGAGACAGGTTCTTTCACCCGCCCTGTGAATTCGACTTTGAAAGTTTTAGGTTTTTGCTGCAACAAGCACTGGGTCGCAAGCACATGCTCCACTTCGGAAGTTCCGATCCCGAACGCGAGCGCCCCGAAGGCCCCGTGGGTCGCCGTATGCGAATCACCGCAGACAATGGTCGTGCCGGGAAGCGTGATGCCGAGCTCCGGACCGACAATGTGCACGACGCCTTGTTTGTCGCTATGGAGATCATAGAGTGTCACGCCGAACTCTTTGCAGTTCCGTTCCAGAGCATCAAGCGACGCTTTGGCGATAAGGTCTTTGATATTGAAACGATCACGGTCGGTCGGCACATTATGATCCATCGTAGCGAACGTGAGTTCGGGATGACGGACCTTCCGGCCGGCAAGACGCAATCCTTCGAACGCCTGGGCGCTCGTCACTTCGTGAACCAGCTGTCGATCAATGTAGAGAAGCGCCGTTCCGTCCGGGAGCGTCTTCACCACATGTGAATCCCATATTTTTTCGAAAAGTGTTTTCGGCATAGTCCCAATTCCTATCAATCAAAGCAAAGCTGAGATTGCGGCAACCCCAGCTACTATTGGTATGAATAAAATTAAAGTTGGGGTAAGAGTTACAATTATATGAATTTACGATGAATGCGCAAGGAATTCAAAAGTGCGCCAAAAAGCACCTGGTCAATCTTACATTTTCATGCTCATCGTTCCTCCGCAACCGCTCCCCGGATTTCATCAAAAGCAAAAGTGTTGCGCCCCACTCTCGAATCAAACATAATACGCCCCAATCATTAACCCTTGAGACTGTATGGAACTAAAACCCCTATCCACGCGAGTCTGTCTTCTCCTGATCCTCATCTTCGGGATCGCGGCCTATTCCAATACCTTCCATGTCCCTTTTCAATATGACGATATTCGTGACATTGTAAAGAATCAGGTCTTACAACCTCCCCTGGATATTGGAAGCATCTGGCAAAACAGTCCCTGCCGCGTTGTCCCACTCATGAGCTTCGCCCTTCAATTCGCTATCACAGGCTCTGCGCCTTGGAGTTTCCATTGCATGAATTTACTCATTCATCTGTTGGCGGCAATGGCTGTCTTTGGAACCACCCGATTACTTCTCCGGACACCGGCCCTACGAG
>JBAXGK010000322.1:0-2583 GCA_037139435.1 Candidatus Omnitrophota bacterium
CCTTCGACAGCCACACAAGCTCTTCGACAACGTTTTTGAGTTGCGGCAATTCGATCGCCCCTCGAGTTTTTAATTGGTTTAACCAAAGTTCCGCAGCGGCCAGATCCTTCAACTCGCGCAGGGTCGTGGTCGGCGCTTCTTTGAGGACCTTCCCAAGAAATTCGTCGCTAATAGGCGGCATTTCAGGATCGATCATAAGGATCGCCGCCTGAAGCGCGGCCGTTCCCGTAACGCCGATCGCATTGATCTTGGCCGCCAATTCACTGACCGCCATGGACGGGATACCAAGACCCTTTTTCTTTTCTTCCACAAATTGCTGGAGCACATAAAAATTCCGATCCTCGACACTAAATAAATCTTTAGTTTTCTTATCGAGCATCTCGGAAGCCGCTTTTGCTAAAACCTGTTTTTTCAATTCCTCGAGTTGCTTTTTCTGAGCTTCGTCGCCCTCTTTTATGATTGCAGTATTTATCTTTTTCATATTGCTCTTATAAGTTGCCAGGATCGTCCGAAGAGACGCGGGCACCTCGGTCGGATGGAGCGCGATCATTCGATCGAGAGTCTTCAAAAGGGCTTTATCCTGGGTCAATTCCTTATATTGCTGGAATCCGGCCTCACCAACTGATTCCCTCGTCAGAAGATACATTCCACCTAATGCAACGGCAACTGCAACAAAGTTAAGCGCTAGCATAGTGAAACCGGCAACAACCGAAACCGCTCCCAACACCCCAAAGCCACCGGCTCCATACCAACGGGCAGTGGACCCCCGCAATATAGGCCGTAAATAATATCCAGCCTTGCCGTACCAGGAATCCGGTTTTTTCACTTCCTCGGCCGCAAGCCAACTCGCAACCGCTTTGCGCCATTTTTTGTAACCAAGGGATTCGTTCCACGCCAGATCCGCAAGCCGGGCTTTTTCGACATTGTTTTGCGGAACAAGAGCCATTTTTCGATCGTAAGCGCGAACTACCTTCACAAATTGGCTCATCGTAAGACGGTCAAGTCGCCCCTGGCCTAAAACTTCATTTTTGGAAAGCTCGATCGCGAGCGTTTTCATACGCGCCTCATCATCGACCGATGCAACCTCCCCGGCCCGGCGCAAGGCCGCAAAGAACCCTCCCCTCAATGTTCCGTCGTTATTGATCCAGCCGCTCATAAGTTGAGAGCGCCCAAACAACCAACCAAATCGGGGCGCGATCTTTTCATCCCGGACATTCACCCACGTGTACGCGATCAAGGACGAGCTCATCCATTTCGGCGCGGACACCGCCACAGCCGAGACAATAAATGCAACGATCGCAGTAAGTGCGATTGGAAGACCGGCCACCGCCGCAACCACCAACCCCGCGACACCTAAAAACACCGGCGTCAACACCGGGAAGAGCGACGACAAAGAAAATTTGGACTTATCTGCCGTCTGCGAAGGATCTCCATACAGCCCTTTCAGCCATTGGTAACGGAGGTATCCCGCATTCAGGACTTTCCCTAAAAATCCGGTGCGCGTGTAGCCCAGAGACTTGTACATCGCGTTTTCCGCCTCGCGAACCGTTTGCGTTTGGCGGATATTGCGCAGCATAAGGGCATCCTTCCAATCAGCACGCCGGACGATGGACTTATCATCAGCCTGCCCAAGGCCTCTCTCAAGCCGCCACCGCGCAAGTTCGGCAGAAGGATTGGATGAAGCAAGAACCCCAAGGATGTCTGTTTCGAGCATCCGGATTCCTTTCCCCGCGGCCAAACTCATCGTTTCGCCGATTTGACGGAGCGTCTCAGCAAAGCTGTTGGCATTCCTTGAATTGAAAAGTTCCAGTTTATGCAGAACGATCACCGCACCAGCAATCGCCGCACGTATCTGCTCCTTGTCTGTCGAATCAAAATTCGCAGCCATGTTTTGAAGGGCCGTGAGCGCGGCCTTATCATCACTCGAAAGATTTTGCATCGCTGAAACATTGGCATTTGCGGCTAAAGCCTGCAGCGCACTAAAAACGGGTTGAAACACGGCCAGTGATGCTCCCTGAATGTTCCCGGCCAGCGCGATAACAAAACTTTGGGCAAGTCGACCACGCTCGGTCTGACCGTTTGGCCCAATCTCTCCCTGTCTCTTTAAGTAATCGGTCGTTCGGTTAGCCAACTCTCCGGTTGCATTCGCGTTCCGGTTCATGTCCGCCTTTGATTTCTCCGGATTAGCCTGCTGACTCGCCGTATGCACCGAATAACGCTCGGCCTGAGCCGTTCCGGGGCTTCGAGTCTCATGACTCGTAAGAATATAATCACTAAAACGGAGGATCGTTTTGATAAAGTCGCGGATATTCCCGCTCTCCTGACGCGCAATCGAATATTGGCCAAAGGCGTACTGTCCATTGGCATCTCTCTCCATGGAATCAGCCACCTGCCGGATATTTTGCAACTCAAGTTCCGCCTGGGTTTCTCCCCGCAAATGAGCTTCGATCGAGAGCAGTTCTTTTTTGTCAAAGATAATATCGAGCAGTTCTTTTTTGAAACCAATTTCAGGAGATTTGAGACGCTCCATAATGCTTCCGATCTCGACCCTTTCTCCGGTCCGGCTATCGATCCGCCTGCCAA
>JBAXGK010000323.1:0-2575 GCA_037139435.1 Candidatus Omnitrophota bacterium
GTCTCTGACGAGTCAGGGTTTTACGACGGTGAGCAATCGCCTTGGCGGCGCGCGCAATGGCGGAGCCTCCTCCGGTATTTCAAGCGGCGATATGCTGAGCGGCGTCGGTGTCTGGATGCAGGCGCTTGGGAGTCATATCAAACAGGAAGCCCGGAAAGGGATCGAAGGTTACATGGGGAATCTTTTCGGGACTACGATCGGTGCGGATAAAGTGATCGATGATCATTTCCGCGCGGGTTTCGCGGGGAGTTATGGCTGGGCGCGTGTGAAATCCAAGACCGCGGGCAGTCCCTCCGATGATATCAATAGTTATCAAGCGACGATCTACGGGAGTTTCGATTCTCTGGATCTGAACAAGGCGCGCCAGCATGGGCTGAAGTCCTATGAGGCGGTGCGTAGTCAGGTGGAGAATTCCTGGTACGTGGACGGGATGATGGCCTTCACTCAGAATAATTACGACAGCCGCCGCGAGATCTGGCTGGGCGGCGCTTCAAAGCGGGTGGCGAAAGCGGATCATTATGGTCAGCAGTATTCCACGAATTTCGAAGCGGGTTATAAATTCGTTTTCGAGCAGACGAAGAAGTTGGAAGTAACTCCTTTCGTGTCATTGGGTTACAGCTATCTGTATATGAACCGGTATAAGGAAGATGGCGCCAATGCCTTGAATCTCACGGTGCAGGGGAAGGGCTTTAACCAGCTGGAACAAGGGCTTGGGACGAAGCTCGCGTATCCGATCGTGGCGAAGAAGGTGGGAACGTTCATCCCTTCGGTCAAGGCGGCGTGGCTTTATGATTACATCGGCGACCGTTTCGAGACGACGGCAAGTTTCGCCGGCGGAGGGCCGTCTTTTAGCAGCAAAGGCGCCAAGCCTGCAAAAAGCGGGATGCTCTTCGGCACCGAGCTCGCGTTCCTGAACAAGGGGAACATGACGCTCACTGGGAACTGGGATATCGAGTTGAAGGACCAGTACATGTCGAACACCTATTACGGCACCGCCCGGTACGATTTTTAGCCAACGGTACGCCGTCCGCAGGGAGGGGTTAACACACGCTTACGTCTCCCCCCGGACGGCGTCCGGTTTGCGGTTTATATTTTTGACTAGGAGTGTCTAAGAACCTTCATGTAGAATGGTCTCCAGGTACAAGCAGCGAAAATCCAAGGAGGAATTTCAAATGGTTAAGTTCTTAAGCATGATGTTGGCAGTGGCTATGGTTTTTTGTTTTGCTTGCAGCACCGTGATGGCAGAACAACAAACGGCAAAAGAAGCCGGTGAGAAGATCGTCGATGCTTCAAAGGCGACCGGCAAAGGCATTGCAAAGGGAACGGTTGCCACAGGGAAAGCCGTGGGCAATACGGTTCTTAACGTCGGAACCGCGGTGGTGGATGTTGGTAAAGCAGTGGTGGAGCAGACAGGCAACATTGTAAAACCTACTGCCACCCTCGGCAAAAATACTGCGTCTGAGCTTCAGAAGGGTGCCGAGGAAGTAGAAGCAAAAAAATAAGATCACAAGCTGTCAGAAGTTTATGGAAAATGGCGGCGCCTTAAAAGGTGCCGCTTTTTTTCTGGCGTAAATCACTCCATGGGCTAATGGGGGGGCATTACAGATGACGAAAAATATTTTGATAGGGATGTTGCTGGTTTTAATGGCTCCCGCGACGGTTTTTGGAGTGGAGTATCCGTGGGAACTTAAAAAGGATGAGGACGGGGTGCGGGCGTATGTCCGCCAGGTCGAGGGCTCTTCGATCCTAGAGTACAAGGGGGTCGTGACGGTGGACGCGGGCGTCGAGGAAGCGGTGCATTTGTTTGAGGCTGACGCGCGGACAGTGGAGTGGTTCTATGACTGTAAGGAGTCCCGGGTGATCAGGGAAGAATCCCCCGATGTACTGATCGGTTATTTTGCCATCAATATGCCCTGGCCCGTCAAAGACAGGGACGCAGTTTACCGCCGCGTGCTGACGAAGGATCCTGCCACCGGCGCTGTCCAGTATAGGACCTCAGGCGTGCCGGAGGAATATCCCGAGCAGAAGGGGAAGGTCCGGATGCCTTATATGAAAGGGGTCTGGACTTTTACCCCGGTGGCCGGGGGCGGGACGGAAGTCATTTATCAGGAACATAGCGAGGTCGGAGGGCACATCCCGGATTGGCTTGTGAACCGGCTCGCCGTGAACATCCCGTTCAACAGCCTCGCCAGTTTCCGCGACCTTTTATCGAAAAAGAAGCAAAAGTAAATTTCAAAACGTACCGGGTGCACCGGCTAGATATGGAGGGTTGCGTTGCAGTAGCGAGGGCTGTCTCGCCACGGTGCCTACACAGCTTTGTCGGCCCCTATGGATTCGAAGGATTGAACCTTGCGCGCCTCGTCAACTAAGGCTTGGAACAATCTCTGATTCGCCGCGCTAAAAATGGCCTGCAGCTCCGGATGCCATTGAACGCCGACGACAAAACGTTCGTCGGACAGTTCCACTCCTTCGATATCCTTTTTGCCAGCGACGGCGGCTATGCGCAACCGTCCGGGATCGACGATCCTCTGGTGATGAAACGAGTTGGTATAGACCGGCTTGTCACCGAAAATAT
>JBAXGK010000324.1:0-2567 GCA_037139435.1 Candidatus Omnitrophota bacterium
GTCCCGGAGCTTCCTCAGGGCCGATGTGCAGATGTGGCGGCCGTCGGAAGTCGCATTGATTATTCCGCTGAGCCTCCACCCTGAGGGACATTTCCATACACGGTTCATCTCGTATGTCCGCAGGTGGACAGCCCAGATGGCGTTGTCAATATTGAAGAAGAAGAGATCCTTGGCGGGATTCAGGCAGCCGGCCTGCATGGACGGTCCCGACTGCGGGTCTCGGCGTGCTTGCGGAAGATTGGGCTCCATTCCAAGATCTGTCATCTGTGTGATCTCGTGCGAGTCAAGGTTTACCGAAAACAGATTGGGCTGGTTACGGCGCTCTGAAACAAAAAGCAGATCCCTGCCTTTGTTCCACCATCCCGGATTTGTGAAGTAGAGGTGGTTGCTGTGGCACCTGTGTGATGTTAGCCGGACGACCCGCAGGCCGCTGTCCGGATCTTCAATCGTGAATGATTCGGGCTTGAATGCCCGTCCGCAGTCTTTGCCCTTGTTTGAAATCTGCGCCATCTGCACTCCTCCGTAATTGTTAAAAGGGATTATTTCGTGTCCTGTTCTTTTATCTGCACGCCGTGCTTGATGAAGAAATCCACCATTCGCTGGGAATGGAAAATCTCCGGGCACTCCTCGTGGCCTTTGCCGGGGACGATCTCTACTTCCATCTCGCCGCCCAGGGCACGGTAGCGCCGCTGGACTTCCAAAGTGTTGCGTTCCGCCGGAACTGCGCCATCCTTGTCGCCGGTGATGTGGAATATCGGAATTTTCTTTTCGGCGATAGGCTTCAGCCGTTCGATCGGATTATGCTGCGGGAATTGTGCCTTCATTTCCACCTCGGAAAGACCATATGTCTTGCTCGTGCCAGCCAGGCTGTTCCCCCAGGAGAAGATTGTGATGTCTCCGACCGGATAGATGCCGCCGATGCAACGCACCTTCTCCGGGTTATCCGCCGCCCAGTTGTAACAGAGCAGTCCGCCGCGGCTCTGCGGCATCAGGCAGACCTGCTTATCCAGTCCGAACTCCTTCGTCGCCACATCATATAGCTCCGTGACCACCTGCCGAGCTTCAGATTTTCCGAGCCATTCCGCCACTCCCGGCGCAGCGGCAACGGCGAAGCCCGCATCCAGCAGCCGCTCCCATATCCAAGTGTTCCCCATGGTATGCGGCGCGTAGAGCACCCATGGCCGCGCTCCTTGTGGCGGCGCCTTGGTCGGCAGGATGAGATACGCCGCCTGTCCCGACGGCAGCTTGAGTTCGATCCTCTTCGCGGTGCGCAGCGGGAAAATTCCCTCCCTCCACCCTGACGGCAGCGACATCTCGCCATAGACGCTCTTGAGCATCACGGGCTTGGCCGCATTGCCTCCCGCCGGTTCGGCTGCCTGCATCAGCAAACTTGACAGCATCATTCCGACGGTCACTCCAAACGACATAATTCCACGTTTCATTTTTGCTCCTATATTATAAGGCGTTAAATTCGGTTCGTCTTATCACTTCATCCTGCATTTCGGGGCCGTTATTATTTATCATCATACATTCCTTTTACTATGAGCAAATTTCGGTGCGGGCGATTACGCTGTCCTGCATTTCAGGGGAAAGGGAGTTGAAGTAAATGCTGAAACCGCCGATCCGGACAATAAGATTACGCCAGTTTTCCGGTTCTTTTTTTGCCGCGCGCATTTCATCCGCGCTGGCCACGCTTACCTGCCATTGCATTCCCCCAAGCTGGAAATAGCTTTTCAGCAGACTGAGCGCCTTGCCCATGCCGTCAGGGGAGGAAAGCATGCTTTTGGAAAGCCGGACATTGACGACCGGGGTGCCAAGCATGTCCGACAAAGGCAGCGTTGTGGTGGATTTGATCAATGCCGTAGGCCCTGACATGTCACGCCCCGCGCTAGGTGCGGCCGAGTCGTTCAATACCGCGCCGGAGTGCCGCCCGTCAGGAGTCGCAGCCAATGTCTTTCCAGCCGCCCCGTATGTGCTGAAGACAATGCAGCAGGTCAGATAACGGCCCCCGCGCGGCGTCTCATGCTGATGAAAAGCCTTATTCAGGAAACCGATCAGTTCGCTTCCCAACTTATCCACTTCGGGAATGTCGTTGCCGTATTTGGGCGCCGCCAGCAGCATCTGCCGGATATTTTCATACCCGTTGAAGTCGGCTTTAAGCGCAGCCATCAGCTCCTCCTGAGTTATCTTGCGCTCTTCATACACCAGCTTCCTGATCGCCATTACGCTGTCAATCAAAGTGGCGATCCCCTGAAAGGAGAACATCGTCCAATTGTAGCGGGCGCCGCCGGCCTCGAAAGATTTGCGGCGCTTGACGCAATCGCGCGTGAACAGGGTGCGGCACATTTTCGGATCCCCCTGCGTGAAACGGTCTTTCAAGGCGCGCGTCGAATTTGCGACTGCGCCATCCACGGCGAACTGCATTTGCCGTTTCAATACGGCCATGAAATCGTCAAACGTTTTGAAGTCGGCGAATCTGCCCGTATGCGGGCCGATCTGTCCGAGCATCGGATCCAAGCCGTCATTCAACGTGCACCAGAGATAGTTGGGCAGGCCGAGGGCACCCT
>JBAXGK010000325.1:0-2546 GCA_037139435.1 Candidatus Omnitrophota bacterium
AGGCACCGATGCCTTCTGCAGGCCCTCAAGCTGTTTTTCCTGAAACTTGATCGTTGATCCTTCAAGTGTCAAACCGCTTTCGACAGCTTCAAGCGCAAGATCGTTCATGTCCTTAAACCCTTTTGACTTCTTGAAGATAGCCACTCCCCGCTCGCGCTCTTTTTTCATTCCCTCTTCAACTCCAAGCGCGTGAATGGAGTTGTAAAGGTCGGATCGCTCCGCCTTGAGTTTCTCTAACGTGATTTCTTCAAACATGTCTTCCTCCTCCTTGTTTGTATCTCTGTTAAAACCATATCTCTGCAAAAACGAGATCACCTTCTCAACCGCTTCCGGCTGATTGAGAAACTTATCTAAAAACGCCGTTATCTCTGCGGACGGTTTCACGCTTTCCGAGAAAAACGGCATTCCGAAAAGACCGTCGTTCGCCGCTGGATCATCAACCACATCCACCGACATAAGTTTTTTTACGCGGATATACGGCGGCAATGCTTTGCCGTCTTTACCCGTTTCCTTTTTAAACTCTTCTTCCCAGTGAATCACCATGGAAGAACCGAATGCATCCGGGTCGCTCTGCGCAAGGTTCATGACATAACCAGCCAAATCACCGTCCGGCGTTTTGTGAGCGGTGGAATCGATATGTAAATCCGCCCGAACGATATCCCCATCGCGCCTGAAGTTTTTCGCCCGCCCCAAGAACGTTCCCAAAGCTGTACCACTCATATTCGGATGACCAAACCGAGATTTAATGCCCGCTTTCGCCTGATTGCCAAATTCCACCACCGAATTCAACGCTACCTCATCAAACTCCCCCCTTTCATCATGCGTGACGCCCTTGGTGACAACCGCGAAACCGGCGATCACTTCTTTCTCCCGATTAACCTGAACACCGCCGCCGCGGGCGATATCCGAACGAAAATAAATATCTTTATTTGCCATCAGTCGCTCCTTTTAGCCGCTCAACAGAAACATCAATCACGCGCGGCATTGCCATCTGGCTTGTATTTCCCAGCACCAGCTTGTTGATCGTCTTGGTTTGGATCCGCGATCGTTTTGTTTTGGTTCGTTTGGTTCCCATTGAATGCTTGCTCCAGTCCCAATTCTTTTATTTTGGTTTCTTCGCGTTTACGTTGCTCAAAACTCTCCTCCCAGTCCTTGCCTTCCTGAGCGTAAATATCCGAGAACGTGACGATGCCGTTCTTTAACCCGACCTCCGCGGCCTGCGCTTCTTTTAACGGATCCACCCATTCCCATCCCGGGGCGATCCAAGACGCGCCAGTCCAATAACGCTTGTTCTCGTAAAATGTGTCCGCGCTGATTTCACCACGAAGATACGCCTCCTCTAAAACCATCTCCCAAATCGGCTGGCAGAGTTTTCGAGCAAGCCATTCCTGCCGCATTTTGAAATAACGCCTTGCCTCAAGTAACGCCGCGCGCGCGCTCGAATAATTTGTTTTACTGAAATCTTTAGCCACCAATTCATACGGCAAACCTAACGCCGCTGAAATCGCCTTTAAGATGCGATCCACAAACGGCTCAAAACTCGCCCCCGGCCTCTGCGGATTAAACGATGTGATACTCTCACCCGGCATTAAGTGCTTAATCATCCCCGGCTCAAGGCTTTCGAGAAGTTGACCTGACGGATTTCTGTCATATGCGCCGCCAGCGGATACATCCATCGACGCTTCGGATGTGATGAAAAGCGAAAAACACGCCGCGATCCGCGCGGCCACCAGCTCTGCTTCCGCGTATTCCCCAAGGTCTTTGAAATACGTCAAAACCGGAGCGAAGAACGGAACGCCCCGCGTCTGCCCGGAACGCTGGACGTAATAGAGATGAAAAACATTCCTGCGCCCGTATTCATTCTTGGCCGGTATCTCGGTAAACACTCTCTCAGCTTGCTTGGTGTAGCGAATATCGCCGGGATGCGTCTTTTGAATAAAATATGAAACCGGTTCGCCCTTTTCGCCGATCTTCACGCCTGAACGTATCGACCGGTCGCCCTGCATGCCGGTCGGCGTGTCCAACCGGTCTGATTCGATAATCTGTAACGCTAATGAATACGGACGATCCTGATCCTGAAGCATCATCGGAATGATGATTGCCTCGCCGTTTTCTAAAATCTGCCTATCAACAAGCTCTTGAATCTCGTAAAAGTCCATGCGGTTGCCAGCGTCCGCATACGGCGTCCATTTCTTCCAAACACGCTCCGCGTCTTTCTGGAACGCACTTGCCGCGCTTTCATCCATTCCAAGCGACTCTTTATCAATCCGCGACTGCGGACGAATGCCTGATCCGACCACATTAGTGGTCATGGTGGAGGTAATGCCTGACGCATGCGCGTCGTTGCGATTTAAGTCGCGGCTACGCTCCCTGATGTCTTTTAATTCAGGCAATAAGTCCGAGTCCGCGGATCCGCCGCCCGGGATCCACGATGAACGAAGCCGATCGCGGGAAGCACCTTTATAAGAACCGAACGAATCCGATAACTTGATCGCCTGCCGGAACATGCTTCTTTTGAAACCGGCCCGGGGAGAAAAAAACGAAAT
>JBAXGK010000326.1:0-2533 GCA_037139435.1 Candidatus Omnitrophota bacterium
CCCTTAACAACATCGAGCGAGTCAGGATAGAGTTCCAGCAGTTTCTGGAACACATCGACAAGCTCTTGTTTTTGACGCTCAGAAAGCTCCTCAACCTTGACGACTTTCCGCAGAACCAACCCGAATTCATTCGCCGCGTACGGGGTGAGCCCTCCATCGATAAGTCTCGCTATCATCCCATCCACCCAATCTCCCGCCTGCAATTCAGGCGAGGCTCGACCCGGCACTACAGGGCGGCCCGACGGTGCTACAACTGTAGATGCCGCCACCGGCACCCCAGTTCGCAATTCTGAGCGGCTCTGCTTTTCCAGAAAGACATTCCGTGTGACGAGTGACACGAAATAGGACAAGGCCTGATCCATCGGTTTGCTCGGAACAGCTTTCAGGTCACGACTCGACTCTAAACTATGGAAACGTTCTAGAACATCAAAGAGAGAGTTCTGCGCCGGGACGATCCGCATATCCTGCCCCATCGGAACATTCGCCCAAACCTTGTCCAGCGCAAGCCCCATGAGAGATATCTTGATCTTCTTGTCGGATGCTTTTATGTCACGAGCCATTTGTTGCTGCTGAGGCGTGAGACGCAGGAAATTCGGATCTGATTCATTCCCCGCCAACGTCTTGAGATATTCAAGGGTTCCATACAGCATGAGCGGTTGAAGGCCCGTAGTGCCCACATCAGGAATACGAACCGTGGTATTGGCGCGCAAATGCTGTTCGTAGAACTCCTGAAAGAGTGCCATGGACCGGGTCGAGAACCCATCGTTATTGATCTCCGCTTTGATCGCAGCCTCGCTCTCCTTTGTAGGCGTTCCAAAGAGCGTCGCTTTCTTCATTAACCCCGTCCGTTCTTTCTGGAGCGTCTTGTTGTTCAGCTCATCGCGCAGCCCGGCCGCAAACCGTTCTTCGAAATTCTTGCCTGGATAGCGGTCCGTATGCATCGCAAAGCGCGCGATCTGGAACAAAGTCGAATTCACAAGGGAATTATCCTGCCAGACAAATTCCTTTTCAAATCCCGGGATCTTGGTCTGGGTCTTGGTCGTATAGCCCGTCTTCCCGATAACTTGCTGTTCCGAACCTTTGAGCGCCTTATATTCCTGCTCGCTCATTAACCTGGAGCGATTCAGCGAGAAATGCCCGACTTCGCGGTTTTGGAGCAGTTGCAAGGCCGGCATCAAATGCTCGGCATCGGAACCCAATAAAACGATCGCTTCATCTTTTTCAATACCAAGTTGCGTGAGAACCTCGTAGAGGGCTTCCGCTCTTTCTGAGAAATAACGGTAGATTTCATTAGAATCAAGTTGTTCCAACCCAGGATACTTCCCAAGATCGCCTCGGTTATCATTTTTGAGATGCTCCACTAAATATTGCAAAGTCCCGACAAGGTCCTTCGCCTCCCCACCCAGCGTTAAGATCTTACGCGTCAGAAGATCCAGAACCTCCTGTTGCGTCAGGGGCTTATCCGATGACGTCAGCTCCCGGGCGAGATCCTTGTAAAATGCCGACGCCGAATCCCCGGGCAACAGATCGGAAGCCAAGCGAGGCATCGAATTATCTTTTGTGACCTTCATGGCATTCTTAATCGCCTCTACTCCTGCAGTTGCTCCTTGCGACGCCGCTGAAATATCAGACTCTGGATAGTCGGTAATGAGGATATAAAGGGTCGTTGTCCACGCGCGCATATAATCTGCCGCGGCCTGCTGGATCGCCAGAGGGTCACCCGCTTCGGCAACTGCGAGCAACTCATCGCGCTCATCATCGGTCAGCACTTTTTCTGCCTTCCCCATGTTTTCTTCGATAAAATATTCGTTGTATTTATCCATCACGATCTTTTTCGCAAGGTCCTTATTCCCGGTCTGGACCGCCTCGAGCCAGCGGAAGAACCAACCAAAGACTGGCGTCTGACCAAAATAGGCGTCTTGTTTATCAAAGATTCCGCGGTAAAGCTGGATGAGTTGCGGCAGGATCTCCGCCTTTTGAACGGGCGTTGTTTTGGGATCGTTCAATTTGGCATTCAGGGCATCGATCGCTATCTTATTCTCCGCAAACCGTTTGAACGGATTCGTCTCATCAAGTGTCGCCGCTTCATAGATCGCCATCTTACGAGTAACAAGGTCCGACTCGTAGGCGCTTAATTTCTGGAGACCGCTATAAACCATATCTCGCTTATCCTGCGGGAGCATCTTGACATAAAGGGCCGCGAAATATTCGGCGAAATAGTCGCGATAGATCTGACCCTGCGAGTCGGCGCCTTTTTTATCTATCCACTTCAGCGCCTTGTTAAGATCTTTTATCCTAACCTCAGAGGCTTTTACTTCTTCATCAGACATCGAACTGATCTTCGCCTTTAGCTCCGCGATCATCGCTTCAAAATGCGCCACGCCCCAGTCCTCAAATTCACTTTCCATGGTCTCGTGAAGCATGAAAACTCGCACCATCGTATCCACTTCCTCAGGTGTCGCACCGAGCGATTCGAGCAGGTTCCCCTTCTCCACAATCTGCGTCAGGCTGAATATCATCTTCCCACCGCGCA
>JBAXGK010000327.1:0-2500 GCA_037139435.1 Candidatus Omnitrophota bacterium
CTCAGCTCCCGCTCTATGTAAGACTTGGCCGACTCTAGTTTCTCCGAACCCGCGTCCTCCAACATTGCCGCTAGCGCGAAACTCTTAGGAAGGTATGCTGCATCACCTCGTTCGACATCCCGCGCGATGAGGGCATGAACTTTTGCCTTTTCAGCATCAGTTCCGTTAAAGAATATCACTTTCAAGATCCCGTCTTTGACCACATCCTGCAATTGATAGAAATCCGCCGAAAAAACATTCAGGCCTCTGAACGGAGCTACGATCCCCAGTAATACATCCTCCAAATGATCTACATACTGAGCTATCAAACTTTGCCGTTTGGGGTCCGCCGGATCAAGGCTGTACGCTTCTTTGATCGCAGCGGCAATTTCTTTGGCTCTTTCGACCGAGGCCTTCATCGCGGGGATATCCTGAACCATACGGCTGGCGTATTTCCCCAGAGAGTCACTCGCGATCTCATAACGGTGATCTTCCATTTCTTGAGCAATTTCAGCTGCTCTCAACGGATTTTCCTTAGCTCTCTGGATCCACTCATACATCTCCTGGTAGGCCTCGTAAGAGAGTTCGGGTTCGGCTTTAAAATCGCCTCGATCATCCCGGTTTTTAGCATACTTCTGGAAGAGAATACTCTCGGCAAGCTGCAGATCCCCTCCACGAACGGCTTCGATGACTTCGAAATAGTAATCTGCGAACGTATACCGGAAATAATTGAAGTAGGGCTCGATCGCGCGACGCCGCACATCCTTGTCACTACTGAAAACATCTACCATGATCTGATTCTTCCCAAGATCAGCCACTTGCCGATACAGATCCATTTTCCGGGAATAAAGCCCGCTTTGACGCAAGTGACGCCCCATGATCCCGAAAACCTTGTGCATAGCCTCTTGATCCTCGGCTGGCAACAAGGCCATCAAGGAAGATGCTGTAACTTCCGCGAGAATATCCCGGTTTGCTTTTCCAATATCATCTTTTCCCGTTGCCTTGATCGCCATGGTGATATCGCGCGCAAGCCGGTACATATTGCGAATCTGATCTGGCCTACTCGCAAGGATCTCATCGGTGATCGGCGCGGTATCCGGAAGCGGATTTTTTCGGCCTCGATTATACTGTTTCAGGATCATCGTCTTGATGAGTCCGAGCTCACGTCGGCCCCAATCGATATTGGCGTCCTCGGCATCGATCCGCTCTTCCGTATTCTCGTGGAAGATGAACGGCAACAAGAACATCGCGATCTCACGGTCCCCGATCACGCCATCTTGCTTAAGGCTGTACAAACGCATCAGATAGGACCTCACGATGTGAAGCTTTCCATCCTTCACAAAAGCCACCGTATCCGCTGACTCGCCCTGCTCCTCAACCACAATCCCCTTGGCAACCAAGGTGTCCCATTCTTTCAGTGTTTTTTCCATATTTGCAATGCTCAGCTCATAGGCTTTTTTCTCTTCCGCCGATGGAACTGTGGCCATCTTGGCCTTTTGTTCCGCGATCTTTTCCGGGATCTTTGCCGTGTACGGATTAATAACTGTACCCACCTCTGCTGCGTTCACAGTGGTCACACCCGCCAAGAAACTCTCCCACTGCTTTTGGATAATGGCATTACTCGCCCCCAATCCCGCCAGGCTCTTTTGGACCCGATCCACTGTTCCCTTGGAATAAAGTGTTTTTTCAAAAAAGCCTCTCGCGTTTTTGAGCGCATTGCGATCTGACTCAGAAAGCGCTTCGCCGCGCCGTTGCTTCGCCTGGGTCATTTTCACGAGATCTTCATATTGTTTTTTGGCATAAAACGCACTTTCCTGCAAAGCCTTTTGGATCTCTTTGACCCTCAAAAGCAGGTCCGGACGAGCCTTCTTTTTCTCGGGATCCATCTGAGCCAGCGCCGCCTGCCGTTTTTTCAACTCTTTTTCTAATTTCTTGGCCTCCGCTTTTCCATCACCTTCGAAAGCAGCGATTTGCTTTCTTGCTGTCCTCGCTGAGATCGTTCCTTCTTGAACATCCCGGATCATATTGCGTACAAAATTAAGATAGGGAGAATTTTGGATCAAAGTATTCTCGAATTCATCCTGATTAGCGCCCCAAGAGAAATGCTCGCCGATCATTTTTCCGGTTTGACGGTCCCGTCCAGCTAGAAGATCCCCCAGCCATTTGCGGATGCTCCTTGAACGGTCTTCCCATATCTCGCTCAGCTCATGTTTCCGCGTCAACTTGACGGTCTTGGCATTCAATGCATGTCCAACCGCCTCCCAGGCGATCTCGCGAGGCTCCCTGGATTCCTGCGCCCGGGCATTCCGAACCGACCGATAACTCCGGTAATAAGCCATGAGATCCGTGGCCGAGCGAATCTTCTGGGGAACACTCGCCGGAGCCTCCGACAATCCACGGCGGGCTTCTGTCATATAATCGACAATTTCCCAATCACGCGCCGTATCCAATTCCCCGGTCGCCAGGCTGATCGCGATAACATGGCGGAGAATGGCAAGCTCGGGAACCGCGCCCTCGCCCA
>JBAXGK010000328.1:0-2480 GCA_037139435.1 Candidatus Omnitrophota bacterium
GCTGCTTGGGGCTGCCCTGGTGGCAGCTTTTCTTGGGTCCTTGTATGTGGGGCCCATGAAGATCCCACTATGGAATGCTTTCCTTCATCCGTCGTCGGAAGGGGCTTTTATTCTCTGGGACATTCGGTTACCGCGCGCGATCCTGGGACTTTTGGTGGGTGCGACGCTCGGGCTTGCCGGTGCCGCGATGCAAGGATTTTTACGTAACCCGCTTGCGGAGCCCGGAGTGCTGGGTGTGACCGGCGGCGCGGCGCTTGGTGCCGTGCTTGTTTTTTATACCGGACTTGCCTCAGTTTTTTCGCTGGCATTGCCTTTGGGTGGGATCCTGGGGGCATTCCTATCAGTGCTCTTACTTTATCTTTTTGCCGGCCGTCTCGCAAACGTTCAAACATTGATTTTGGCTGGTGTGGCGATCAATGTGATCGCGTTCTCGGGGACTTCTCTTGTGCTCAATCTCACGAAAGATCCGTATGCTGTTCTTGATATTGTTTTTTGGCAGATGGGTTCGCTCGCGGACCGAAGTTTTACACACGTCTTTTTGGCGTTGCCCTTCATCCTGATCGGTTGGGGATGGCTTTTTTGGGACCGGCGGGCACTTGACGCGTTAAGCCTTGGTGAAGAAACTGCCGCGAGTCTTGGAGTGGATCTCAAGGCCCTCCGATTGAGGATGATTCTCGGAACAGCCCTCTGTGTGGGAGCTGCGGTGTCGGTATGCGGAAGCATCGGTTTTGTCGGACTCGTGGTGCCGCATCTTTTGCGTCCGTTCGTAGGGCACGAGCCCGGAAAACTTTTGGGCGTCAGCGCCTTGGGCGGCGCAATACTGCTTCTTCTGGCGGATATTGCCGTGCGGCTTATTCCCTCCATCGTGGAATTGAAACTCGGTGTTGTGACATCTCTCATTGGCGCGCCCTTCTTCATTTTGCTTATTTTTCAAATGAGGCGGAAACTTTTATGAAACTCATAGAAGCGCAGAAGATCCGCGTGAGCTTTGACGGTTCTGAGATCCTTCAGGATGTGGATCTTGAACTCCGGAAAGGGGAGGTCCTTGGGCTGATCGGTCCCAATGGTGCGGGTAAATCAACGCTCTTGAAAGTACTTATGGGCGAAGTGACGCCGGCGTCGGGGAGCGTCAGGATTTTGGATGGAAAGAGGGAGCATCTGGCAAAAAGGGTCGCTTATTTGCCGCAAGGACAAGTCATCCACTGGCCGCTCAGCGTGAAGCGGCTGGTTTCACTGGGGCGCATCCCGCATCTTATGCCCTGGGAATCGCTGGGTCCGGAGGACGAGAAAGCGATCGCTCAGGCGATGGAGGATACGGATGTTGCGCATCTGAAGGATCGTTTTGTTGATCATTTAGCCGGGGGTGAACGGAACCTCGTGCTTTTGGCTCGCGCGCTTGCGACTCAACCATCCGTGCTTTTGGCGGATGAGCCTGTCCAAGGGCTTGATCCGGCGCATGGGCTTCAAGTGATGGAACTTTTATCCCGTTTCGTGAACCACGAGCGGGGAGCAATTGTCGTATTGCATGATCTGACGCTTGCGGCGCGTTTTTGTCACCGGCTTGTTCTGTTGCATGAAGGAAAGGTTCTCGCTTCGGGAAAACCCGAGGAAGTTCTTTCGCCTGAGAATCTCAGGAAGAGTTATCATGTTGAAGCCAAATACGGGTCAGGAAATGATTTCTATGTTGTTCCGTGGAAAACCGTTCAGGATGTACGGAGACAGAAATGAATACAAAGGGATTGATACTGGTATTTACCGGCGACGGAAAAGGGAAGACGACCGCGGCGATGGGGACTGCGCTGCGCATGATCAGCCACGGTAAACGAGTTGGGATGGTGCTGTTTTTTAAAAAAGGGGCTCGGGAATCGTTCCTCGGGACTCGATTTAAAACGTGGGGCTTTGGCGGTGGGTTTACGTGGGAAACGACGCGCGAAGAGAATGCCAAAGCCGTTCAAAAAGCTTGGGGAAAATGCCGTGAACTTTTGAGAGATCCGAAGTGCAATCTTGTGATTCTCGATGAGATTCATATTGCCCTAAAATATGAATTTCTTAAAACCGCTGAAGTTATCAAGGTTCTGAAGAAAAGACCAGCCGCTCAGCACGTCATTCTCACCGGCCGCGGAGCGCCCCGGGGGTTGCTTAAGGCGGCGGACCTCGTTACGGAGATGAAATGCTTGAAGCATCCCTTCAAGCGCGGTATCCTCGCCCAGCCCGGCATTGAGTTTTAAAGGGGGCAGGCATAATTACCCTGTAATTCAGCCTGTCCCCTTTATTTCCGTTCAACGGAATACCTCCGTCACTTCCTGAAGGGCCGCGACCAGGCGGTCGATCTCTTCCCGGGTGTTATAAAAAGCGAGCGACGCCCGCGTCGTGGCCGGTACATTAAAACGCTGCATCACGGGCATAGCGCAATGATGGCCCGCGCGTATCGCGATCCCCTGGCGGTCCAGGATCGTCCCGATGTCATGCGCGTGCGCCTC
>JBAXGK010000329.1:0-2479 GCA_037139435.1 Candidatus Omnitrophota bacterium
CCGCTTTCGCGGGAATGACAACTTAGACAGAATACGGAGAAATTCAAAGGTCTCGTTGCTGTTTCAGATCGAGGAACATCTCATACGCCTGCGCGGGGCTCATGTTTTCATGAACGACCTTGCGAACGGCCTGGATCATGGCCACTGGCGCTTCGGACTGGAAAATGTTCCTCCCCATGTCCACACCCGCCGCCCCCTGGTTGATCGCCTCATAAGCCATCTGCAGCGCTTCGAGTTCGGGGAGTTTCTTGCCGCCGGCGATGACGATGGGAACGGGGCAGGCGGCGGTAACCGTCTCAAAATCGGGCACGAAATAGGTTTTTACAAACGCGGCGCCGAGCTCGGCGCACATGCGCGTGGCAAGCCGGATGTATTTGGTGTCGCGAACCAGATCCTTGCCGACCGCCGTTACACCCAGAACCGGCATCCCGACCCGGTTGCCCGGTTGAGGGAGGGCGGCATCACCGACCGCAGAATCCCGCGCGTCAGCATGAGGGCGTCGGCGAAAGGTGCAAGCGGCAGGATGGTGATGTCCGGCCGCTCCAGACCGGTCGTCGGTCCCTGGAAATAGCCATGGTCAAAGGCGAGCATCACGGTCTTGCCGGACATCGCATTAAAAATGCGGGCCAGCCGGTTTTTCATCCCCCAGTCATAAGAATTTGACCCTTTCAGGAAAAAGAGTTCGCTCTGTTGAGGCATATCAACATAAAAACTTTTTGCGACCTTTCCGGTATCCGCTTCAGGCATGAAATCCCCCTTTAAAATAGTGTAATTATGCCATCCTATGGCGTTTTTTGCCTCTCTCCCGTTTTTTAACGAGTTTCAGCGGCGCTGAGTATAACGGGGAGGCGCTTGTCTAGTCTGCCTGAAATGTCAGGGGCCGATGCGGATCATCAGCAGCATCGAGAATCCGTCGGTGATCCGGGAAGTCCTCGAACATCTGGGACTATGGCCGACAAAGGCAAGGCCGCCGCCAAAAATTCACATTCCTAGGGGAGATGAGCCGTGAGCCTGCCGAACGGTGTCCTCAAGGATGCGCCGCCCACGATCTTCAGCGATGAGACGATCTTCGGCGACCCCGATTACTTCTGGGATGCCTATATCCATGCATAACGCCTCATTAAAAAAGGCGTGCCGCGGAGGTTTTTCTTGATTGTACTTAAAAAACAACATCTTACCTGGTGACTTAACCAAAAGCTGGGATGATTTTTCAATAGGGCGGCCACCGATCCTCAGCCCTCCTCCAATCGCATCGCCAGCCACCGGTTTTCGACGCAAAATAATGCAAAATATTTCTTGACAAGCCAAAACAGCCCCCATATACTCCTGCCTCGGAAAATTATGTCTCATCAAATTAGCAAAAAGTCACACCGGATAAGATTCCTGCAGCAATGAAACTTGTTGGTGACCTTGAAATTCTCTTAAATCGTAAGCAATACAGCCGACTTTTCGATTTCATCAAAAAGTACATGATGCCGTTGTTGAATTTATGGAATTATCAAGAGATGGATGTTGATGATTTTGAGGCGTAGATGAAGGCGGTTGACGCGGGCGAGGAAGTGGTGGATTTTGAGCCAGTTGCGGGCGAGGGATGACGTGCCGAAACTTTATATCTACATGGGGATTACAATTTACTTTTGGTCGAACGAGCACAAACCGACCCATATACACGGAGGCTGTGACAACAGAGTTTGTAAGGCGGAGATTTTTACAGGAAACGGCAAGGTCTCTTCAGTCAAGTTCAAGAACCGGGCTGGCAATAATGGGCTAAGCCCTGATGAGCTTGCAAAATTTAAGGATTTTGTGAATGCCAAAGCTATCGATATAGTGGACAAATGGGCGGACGTGTTTGTGTGGCATAAGACCCTGAAATGCCGGGTCATTACCAAAAAGGTGAAATAGCCATGATGAACGCCGAAATCGACGAAATCGACATCATCTCTGCTGAATACCTCGACGGCTACCGGATAAGGTTAGCCTACAGCGATGGGTATCAAAATGTTGTCGACCTGGGCCCGTTTATGAAGACATGCGGGCAGCCTGCGGTGAAGAAATATCTTGCCGTTGAGCTGTTCAGGCAATTCAAGATAATGGGCGGCGGCCTCGACTGGAATGACTACGAGATGTGCTATTCCACGGAAGACCTGTATAACAACACAATCGTCAAGAAAAGGTAACTGGCCTCCCCGGTACCGGTAGCAGAAACCGGTTGCGGGGGAGCGTTTGTTGTGAGGGGACAGGAGCGGGGGCCTGAATACGGGATGGCAAAGGCGGAGCAGGCGGAGTTGACACCGGGCCAGAGGCCAAAAAAGGAGAAATAACATGCCGGAATTAAGCAGGTTTTACGGTATCATAATTAGCATGTTTTGGAGCGAAACGAAACACAATATGGCGCACATCCATGCAAAGTATGGCGATGATGAAGCGGTGTTCTTTGTCGATCCCGCGAAGCTGGCAGAGGGGAAACTCCCAAAGCGTG
>JBAXGK010000330.1:0-2464 GCA_037139435.1 Candidatus Omnitrophota bacterium
TTTCTGGAATATCCATTCGCATCGGACGCCTCACACCGAGATGATACGCGAGAAGCTGAGGGAAATCCCTCGGGAAGCCCGGGTTTTGACGCATAACACGCTTGTTCCTCAAATGTGCAACCGGAAATACATTTATCAATTTAATTACAATTCTGAGCCCACGAAAGCAGCTTTCGCTAAAAAATATGCGGCGGATTATGTGATTTGGGACCAGAATTATTGGGAGCCTAACACGGCCTCTTTGGAGAGTTGCTTGACGGAATTTCAAGAATCCGGGTATCTCGTCAGCTTTCAAGAGGAGCAATTCTATATTTTGAAAAAGCAATCCACCGCGAATTAGGGGATTTTTATGGCGAGGAAGGCACTCATTACAGGTATCACTGGGCAGGATGGCTCCTATTTGTCGGAATTTCTGCTTGCGAAAGGATATGAAGTCCACGGGATTGTGCGTCGTGTGGCTCTGGAAGATCCCGCGCACCGTACTTGGCGGATCAATCACATCCGGGAGAGGATCCTGTTGCATCCGGCCTCACTGGAAAGTTATGCCAGTGTTTTCCATGTGATCGAAAAAGTCCAGCCAGACGAGTGCTACCACCTGGCGGCGCAAAGTTTTGTCAGCTATTCGTTCGAAGATGAATTTTCGACCATGAATACGAATATCAACGGAACGCACTCGATCCTTTCCGCTCTCAAAGAGCGGGCGCCTAAGTGCCGTTTCTATTTTGCCGGGACGAGCGAGATGTTCGGTGTAGCACCCCAGAGCCCCCAGAATGAAAACACACCGCTTTTTCCGCGCTCTTCCTATGGCATTTCAAAATTAGCCGGTTTTCACCTGACCCGGAATTACCGAGAGGCCTATGACCTATTTGCGTGCAACGGGATCTTTTTTAATCATGAGTCACCCCGCCGCGGCTTTGAGTTCGTGACGCGGAAGATCACGGATGCTGTAGCCCGGATCAAATTGGGTGATGAGAAAGAGCTGCCGCTCGGGAATCTCGAGGCCAAGCGCGATTGGGGTTTTGCGGGGGATTATGTGAAAGCTATGTGGCTTATGCTTCAGCAGGATAAGCCCGATGATTTTGTCGCGGCGACCGGAGAAACCCATACGATCCGGGAGTTTCTCGATGTGGCCTTCGAACACGTCGGATTAGATTGGAAACGATACGTAAAAAAAGATGAGCAGCTCTTCCGGCCTTCGGAGATCTATCAGCTTAGGGGGGATTATTCCAAGGCGCGCAAGATCCTTGGATGGGAACCGAAGGTAAGTTTCCGGGAGCTTGTGCGTAGGATGGTAGATGCAGATATGGATCGCTGTCGGAAAGCTGTTTCATGTCACTGATCGGTTTCGCTGCGCGGGCGACTCAGGGTCGTCAGTCCGGGCTGTTTTTTATTTGTTTAGGTCGTACCTGAAAGGCTGTTGTGAGAAAAGCACGGATTGTGATCCTAAACTATAACGGGGAAGAGATGCTAGCCCAATGCCTGCCGAGCGTCGCGGAAGCGGTGCGTCATGCGAAAACCACGGCTGCCGTTGCGATTCTGGATAATCAGAGTACGGATAAAAGTGAGGAGTATGTCCGAAAGAATTACCCCGAGATGACGTTCGTGAAAGCGCCGAAAAACTTGGTGCTTTGCTCCTACAACGATTACCTCAAGACGATTGTCGAGCCAATCGCCATTCTGCTCAATAATGACATCCGGGTTGACAAGAACTTTATCGATCCTCTGGTGGAAAAATTTGAAGAGAATCCCACAACGTTCCTCGTCGCGCCCCGCATGCATAGTTTTGACGGCCGATCGGTGGAAGCTGTCGATACTCGGGCGAAGATGAAGTTCGGAATGTTCTGGGCCAGTGCCCGGTATCCCGGATTTGAGGCCCATACGATGATTCCTTCAGAAACATTTGCTTCGGGAATCGGCGCGGTATCCCGCGAAAAGTTCCTAAGACTCGGAGGCTATGACCGCAGGTACTTACCCGGGATCATGGAGGATGCCGATCTTTGTCTTAAAGCTCAGAGGGCTGGGTATCACCTCTATTACGAGCCGCGTAGTTTGGTCTATCACATGGGGCAGGCAAGCTTTAAAAAAGCATTTTCAGACCTTAAGCGTGAGACGCTCGCGTACCGGAACACCTTCCTTTTTATGTGGAAAAATTGTCATGGGGCTCGTTTTTGGCTGTCGCATCTTTTCTTTTTACTGCTCCGGATGATCTGGATGCTGCTCAAAGGACGTGTGGGTTTCATCCCGGGATTTTTTGAAGCCCTAAGCCATAGCTGCGACTTGTCATGGCATCCTTCAAAGCATTCATTGAAAAAACGGATCAACTTTTGATAAGCTATCACGCTTTAACATCTTTCTTGGTGGAGAAGCCAAAGGAGTAATTCTAAATATGACGTTGAATCCTACTGAAGCCAATGTCGCAGCATCAAAAAAGTTCTGGAAACGCCAGGGGGCGGGTTTTGTCTAT
>JBAXGK010000331.1:0-2454 GCA_037139435.1 Candidatus Omnitrophota bacterium
GGCCATCAAATACTTGCCGGTAAATATCCGCGCCCCTTTTGATATCCCACTTTATGTTTTTCATAAACCTTTCCCTACCGATTTACTCTCTCTCTCTCTCTCTCTCTCTCTCTGCATTCCCATGGGGAGATAGATGGTAAAAGTGGTGCCTGTCCGCCACTTGCTTTCCACCTCAATAGTCCCCCCGTGGCTGACAATGATGCCATAGCATGTGACCAATCCCAAACCAACGCCTTGAGGCTTGGTGCTAAAAAAGGGGTCAAATATTTTGATAATATCTTTTTCGGGGATCCCTTTGCCGGAATCCTCAACTTTGATCAGAAAAAGATCCTTTTTTATTTCTGTGGTGATCGTTAATTTTCCCCCATCCGGCATAGCGTCCACAGCGTTCTCAATTAAGTTCAGGAGGACGCGCCCCATATGTTCTTTATCGATCCTTAAAATAGAGGGGTGAGCGATTAATCTTTTCACCACTTTGACCTTCTGCGAAGAGATCTTGCCTTTCTCGGTGGTCAAGGCGTCCTGAATGACCTGGTGAATATCATAAGGCTGAGGATTCAGCTTGGCAGGCCGGGCGCAGTTTAATAACTCCGTGATTAAAAAGTTGATCCTTGCCACATTTCTCTCGATGATCTCGCCGTGGACAAGGCCCTCGGGTTTTATCCTGCCGCTTTTTTTAAGTTGCCCGACGGACAAAGAAACATTGGTCAGGGGGTTTCTTATCTCGTGGGCAATACTCGCGGCAATACGGCCGGTATAGGCCAGTTTCTCGGAACGCGCAAGGTCATCCTGACTCACCTTGAGCTCCGCGTAAGAAATCTTGAGTTCTTCCTGAGAAAGCGCCTTTTCAGCAAACATCTCTTTATGCTTTTGCTCGGATTCCCTTTTCGCCAGCTCCTCATTCTTCCGCTCCGTGATATCTTCGGAGATCCCCAACAAATAAAGCGGATCGCCTTTTTCATCCAGAATGGGGATTTTCTTTGTATGCAAAATCCTGGGCCCTTTTTCCTTGGTCAGGATGTTCTCTTCAGGAATGTCCAATTCTTTTTTCGTCCTAAGCACATCTCTGTCTTTTTTTATAAAAAAATCAGCTTCTTCACTCGGAAAAAAATTCCGGTCACTTTTCCCGTACAAACTTTCCCGGGGATGCCCCAAAAGGGCTTCGCCGGCCTTGTTGACAAGCTTGAAATGAAGGTTTTCAACATCCTTAACGAAAATCATATCCGGGATGTTCTCAATAATGTTTGTCAGGAATCGGTGGCTTTCCTTGAGATCCGCCTCGGCCCGTTTGCGAGCGGTGATGTCATGGGCAATGCCCTCCAATCCAACGATCGCGCCGGCTTCGTCCCTGACAGCCACTCCATTGGACTGGTGCCATTGCCAGCTCCCGTCGGCATGCTGCACGCGGTACTCAATGCCCGCTTGGGGTTGTCCCGTCTCGATCACGTTTCTCAAAAACTCTTCACATCTGCCAATATCCTCGGGGTGGACGAATTTCTTAAATGATTTTCCAAGGATCTGGCTTTCCGGATGCCCCAGAATTGCGGTCCAGGAAGAGGAAACAAAGGTGAAGATTCCCTCCGGGGTGAGCGTATAGACGATGTCGTGGATATTCTCGATCAAGATACGGAATTTCTCTTCAACCTGTCGCAAATGCTCCTCCGCCCGTCTGCGTTGGGTGATATCGATCATCACGGTCAGAAAGTACCGCCGCCCCTGGCTGCTGATGACTTCGCCCGAGAAAAGGCCGTCCAGGATCGCCCCATCCTTGCACCGGGTCTGCAGTTCGAAGCCGGAGATGTTCCCATACGCCTGCAATTGACCCACCACCGAGGCCTGCTGCTCCGGGCGCAAGAAGAGATTCAGCTCGGCAACGGTTTTCCCGATGACTTCCTCCCGGGAATAGCCGAACGCCCTCAGGAAGGTGTCGTTAACATCGAAGAACCGCTGGTCCGGCAACGAGGAGAGCGCCATCAGGGCGGGGTTGTTGCGAAACAGACGCTCGAAACGCTGCTGCGACTCCTGCTCCGCGATCATGTTCTTGGAGATGCCAAAAAGGCAGTCCTCGCCGTTCCACCGGCCAAACCACACGCGTGTTTCGGCAGGCACGAGACTCCCGTCCTTGCGCGCCAGCGGAAGAGGACAGCTATTCCTTTCGCCCCGGAACATGGCGGCCAAGATCTCCTCGGCTTCCCGGCCATTGTCTGCCGGATGCAGATCAAGCAAACGCTTGGAGGCCAGCTCTTCGGCACTGTAACCCAGCGTCCGCGTGACAGCCGTGTTGTTGAAAAGTATCCGTCCGTCCGGAGCACCCACCATAATCATGTCGGTCATGGACTCAAAGAATGCGTGAAAATTAGCTTCACTCTCCCGCACCGCTGCCTCGGCCAGCTTCTGCGCCGTGATATCCCAGTTGGTGCCGATCATATGCGTGGGTTTTCCAAAAGCATCGCG
>JBAXGK010000332.1:0-2453 GCA_037139435.1 Candidatus Omnitrophota bacterium
GTTTCTCATCGAGGCCGACGCTCGCGAGTGAAGCCATGCCTCGGTGGGGCATGGCGAACGTTGGCGAAACACACTTCCCGCCGGAACATTTAGCTATGCAGACAACGGCATTTAGGCGAGAAATGCCTTATTCGGGATGGTGTTCTACTGATCTCCGAGGACGTTCTGGATTGCGGGCATCATCAAAGTGGCTTGCCAACGCATCATGCCACTTGTCTCCATCACTTTCTCGATCGAGCGGGGTTCATGACGGGCCACAGCCGTTAGGGTCGCACGAGAAGCCAGAAAACAAGCTTCGATCTTAAGCTCCCCCGCGATCGTCTTACACGCAGCGATCAAGGCCTCCACTTTCTCCGAAGAAGGCTGCCTCTCCCGCGACCAGACCTTTTCAGGAGCGACCGGCCATTCCGACGGAGGAAGACTTGCCGCAACCCGGATCGCACTTTCCAAACGTGCGAGATTCTCCCCGGTGATCCTTTTCATGAATTTCGGCCCGGCATCAAGCGGCGCTTGCCGGTCAACGGCGCGCCAGCATGCAAGCGCTATCATATCCTCGTTCAACAGGATCATGAAGGGCGGTCGATCCCGTCGCCGGGCCTCTTCGTCCCGCCACTTCCAGATCTCCCGAACAAAAACAAGCTCCTTCGAGAGCAATTTTGAGGAACCCTTGATGCGCCAGACCTCTTTCGCGTCATTTTTCGCCTCCATCCCGGAGGTCTCGACGACACGCTCGCAGCACTCCCGATGCCAATCCGTCCGGCCCGTTTCCTGAAGACTGCGACCCAAAAGATCTGCGATCGTTTCCAGATATTTCGTATCGTCCGAGGCATAGTCGAGCTGCTTACCGGTCAACGGACGCCTCGCCCAGTCGGATTTTTGCCCGGCCTTCGAGAGCACGACCCCGCAAAACTTTTCGGCCAGCGCCGCAAGTCCTATCTTTTCATGACCCAACACTTGAGCGGCCAGCATGGTGTCAAAAACGGGCGCTTTCGGCCGGAACTCAAATGTTTTTTTCAGCATGCGAAGATCATAGTCCGCACCCTGCACGATCAATTCTTTGCGGGATAGCACCTCCAGGAACTCTGTCAGCGAAAGACCTGCGAGTGGATCGACCACATAGTTCGATCCCGAAAAACTTAATTGGATGAGACACACCTTCTCAAAATAATGATGCAGACTGTCGGCCTCCGTATCCAGGCCGACACGCGCAGCCGCTGAGAGTGCTTCTGTGAGACGCGCGAGACTTTCCTCGTTGTCTACATAGGTAAATCTTGGTCCGGTTTTGAGGTTCATGTCCTGTGTCCCGTTATCATCTTTTCGACTTTTTGGCAGGCTTGTGGCCTTTGTTTTTATGGGAATTGTCGCGAGCGGGAGAACGAACGATCTCGGAGACAGTCACCTTCCCCACGCCTTTTTTTGTCACGACAACCTGTCTCTGGGGCAGATTTACGGGGGCCGTCGTCTGTGGAAGGTTGGGCGCCGGATTATTTCCGTGACTCCCCTTGAATGAATTACCGCCTTTTCGCTTCGAAAAGCACTCCTTGCAATAAACGGGGCGCTCTCCGGTCGGCTTAAAAGGAATCTCACAATCTCTATGACAATCCGCGCAAACCGCCTTATGGAGAACCCTTCCCGGGCGCTGATGGTTTTGCGCTTGCGTTTGCACCGGAACGGGTTTCACCTCATTCGATCTCTGTTGAGAAGGATCGGGTTGGCGGAAAGGCTGGGACGGGACGGAGGGCTGAGGAACAGGTTTCGGATATTCCCGTCCTTCAGAAGAACGCACCGACGTCTGGCTGATCACCAGATCGGTCTTCTTTTCCAAGACTTCGAGCCTCTCAGAGATCTTTGTCATCATCGCTACAAGCTCCGGCAATCCATTTTTCACCACTCCAGAAGATTTCTGAGATGCTTTTGCTTTCCCGTGTTTCATCCTATCATTCCTTTCAACCGTTGTATGGTCCCACGACCCATTCTCGTCCGTGAGACGAAATCGCTGAGAGCATCGTTGTTAGTTTACTTCTTTTTTTTCGCCGCCTTTTTTGAAGCTTTGGGCGCCGGTTTTTTTCTTTTAGAAGCGGCAGGGGGCGGTGTCTTAAGCTCCCTCACATGCGCCGGCACGACGATGCCGGAGGTGATATCTTTGGGAACATGACCGGCTTTCCGGATCGCAAAACATTCCGGGCAATAGACCGGACGGTCGCCACTCGGTTTGAAAGGCACCTCGCAACGCTTGCGGCAATCCGCGCAGACCGCCTGGTGGAGGATCCTTTCGCGCGGCCCCTGGTTCAAATGAGGAAGCGGCGACGACGGAACGTGATGGGACGGCTGCGAGGACGAAATCGGCTGGACCGCATTCCTTATTTCCGACGGCAGGTTCGACACGCGGCTGAGCACCTGGTCCATCTTTCGCTCCATCGCCTCGAGCCGTTCGACCAGTTTCATCATGGCGG
>JBAXGK010000333.1:0-2447 GCA_037139435.1 Candidatus Omnitrophota bacterium
GGGTCCTGATCATCGCTTCCCGGTCCGCAAACAACCGTACCTGGCCCACATTACTGCGGTCACGGCCGATTACCTGCGCGAGGAAGTGGGCGGGATAGTTTTGTACGTCAAAAGCAAAAACATGCGTCGGCGATTGACTAATTTGCGAGTACATGTACTCAAAAAGATCGCTTCGAGTCGCCCCGGTCGATTGTTCATCTTCCCGGATGATCCCGGTATCTTTATCGAACGAGGCACGCTTCAAATCCCAACCCGTGCCTGCGCGCTCTGTTGCGATAATGACTTTGCGCCCCTGCGCGCCTTCATCCCCGATATCCAGGGTCTTTTTCGAGCTTGCGTGCTGGTCAATATTGAGACTCCCTTTGTCGGCCGACACTTGCCCTCCTTCCGCATCTTTCCCGAAGCAGCTTTCCAAAAACGTCCGTGCTCTTGCGAACTCGGCTGCGTCAGATTTCAGAATCTCATTCAAAGCCTTATAAATCCACGTGCGCTGTGCTGGATCATTGATGATAAAAAGGAGGTTATCTAGAACCTGTCCCTTAGTATCGTACCGCATCTGATCGGCAACATCTCGCGTCTGATCCTTGACGGCCGCGATAAACGACTCTTCATCCTTATAGACCGAAAGACTCAAGCGTCTCCCCATAAGGAAAGCAAGGTCCGGTGAGCTCTTACCAAGCTCAAGAAGACGGTTGCCCGTGAAAAGGCGGATATACTCCGGCATCGTAGCGGTTAGGGCCACAGCGCCGCGAACAAAATTCGACTGAACGGGCGTCCCCATCTTGGTGTCGAGTTTTCCGATACCACCAAAATCAAACCATTCGCCTAGCACATCCCAATTAAACTCTGTTAGTTCAAGACCCTTACGATCTTTCGCTTGCTCAAATTTAAACCCGCTAAAGGTCAAATCCTTCAGTTGCTGGGTCGCATGCTGATCGCCTCCAAGCTCCTCACCGATCCTTGTGCCCTCCTTCTGGCGAATACTCAGATCTTTAAGTGACTTGTACAAGAATGCGATCTGGTACATCACGTCGCTTGACTGCTGGTCCTTATTGATCTGCTGGTTATCCGCAGGCTTCATGGTCACTTTATTCGTTACGGGATCCACGGTAAGAGACATGCGCGTGGTCTCGCCATAGAGAGCGAGGAAGATCGAAGAAAGTTCCGAGGCAAGCGTTATCCCGTACTTCTCCGCGATCTTCGTCAACCGTGTGTTAAGAGCATCGCTGAAAACAACCTGACTGGCGGTCTCATCCACATAAAACCCTAGCACGTCTTTATTTTTGCCGGCTTCATCCCGGCCAGCTTCTCTAATAAACTTATTCTTATCCTTGTATTGGTGCTGCCAAAACCCCTCCGCTTCGATTTCCTTGAGCGCATTCTTAACCTGCAAGAGTCGGTCCTTGGTGACCGCTTCGGGCCTGGACCCCGACGCGATGATCGCCTTGACACGACTAAAAGCGGCAAACTGAGCCTCATCGAGCACTGTACGGCCAAAATTATCCCCAAGGAACGCCAGGAATTCGCGGCCGGCAGCCTGGTCAATATTATTAAAGACATGGGTCTTTGTCAGGATATCAGTCACTAGCACCGCATTATCGGAGAGAAGCTTTTGCTGAAGGCCGCCATAATCACGGTTTCCCTTTGTGATAAAAGGCGTCGCGTCGACAAGCTCCAGACCAAGTCCTTTGGCAAGAGCATTCAACGAGATGCCGTTCGGGTCGGCTCGGGTTGCATCCTTAAAGAATTTCGCAACCGCAGGCCCGCCCTCAAGAACTAAGGCTACTTTTCCTCTCTCATAGCCACTGTTGAGACCGCGGTTTGAGTTAAAGAACGATGCTCCCAGGAGCTGACCGCGCGTTTTTCCGATACCTGTGGCTGCTGATACATCAAACCCCATATCGATCCCAATCGCTATCAGGAAATGCGAAGCGCCGCGACCAATCAGATCGGTCGGAGAGCGGTCAACTGTGTTGAAAAGACCCCCCAAGAGCTCTGTGTTCTTGCCATTAATCGTTACGGTCATTCTGTCAATACCGAGGAGACTACCGACATCTTTTCCATCAATGAGAATCCTATTGCCTTCTGTATAAAGAAGCTCGAAAAGCACGGTTTCACGCATATAATTCTGAAAACGCTGCCGTAACTCTGTTGCTTTTTTGGCAACAGCTTCCTGCTTCACGGCATCCATCTCCCCCGCTTCGCGATCTCTTGTGAGATTTCTTGAAAACATGGATTCAAGCCGCAAGGCTAATCCCTGCATTCGCTGATCCGCTTTAAAAAGATTGTCCACGGCTTCACGCGTTCGCTGGATCTGGGCAGAATCACCTGATCGAACCGCTTCTATAAAATCAGCCACGCTCTTCTGATTCGAAGCCTCCTGGAGGACATCGACTAGTACCCGACGGCCGGCAGTAAAAATGTCCGACGTTGTCACAGGTTTAGCC
>JBAXGK010000334.1:0-2442 GCA_037139435.1 Candidatus Omnitrophota bacterium
TTCCTCGCTTCGACCCATGACTTCATCCTGTTTTTCACTAATCTTGGGCGAGTCTATTGGCGCAAGGCCTACGACATCCCGCAGGCTTCGCGCCAGGCGAAGGGAAAAGCGATCGTCAACTTTCTTTCTCTCACGGCGAACGAGCAGGTCTCCGGGTTTTTACAGGTCAAAGAGTTTGACGACAAGCGGTACGTTCTCATGGTGACCGCCAAGGGCGTGATCAAAAAAACAAATTTGATCGAGTATTCCCGGCCGCGCTCCAACGGCATCAACGCCATTACTTTGCGCGACAAGGATGAGCTGGTGGCCTGCAAGATCACCTCCGGGAAAGACGAGATCTTTATCGCGACGCGCGACGGCAAAGCGATCCGCTTCAAGGAAGAAAACGTTCGCGAGATGGGACGCAATGCGACCGGAGTACGCGGCGTGAATCTGGCCAAAGGCGACGAGGTGATCGCGGCCGAGATCGTGAATCCAAAGGCTACGGCGCTGACCGTCACGCAAAACGGCTTTGGCAAAAAAACTCTTTTTGCCCAATATCGCATTCAGTCGCGCGGCGGCAAGGGCATCATTAACATTAAGGTTTCGGAAAAGAACGGCAAGGTTGTGAACGTTCTAACCGTGGCCGGAGAAGACGAGATCATCATTGTAACCACAAGCGGGATGGTCGTGCGTTGCCCTGTCAGCCAGATCCGCACCTCGGGCCGCAACGCCGTGGGTGTTCATGTCATGCGCCTTAAGGACAAGGATAAGATCGCTTCCGCGACGCGTGTGGTTGCCAAAGAAGAAGAGTCCGACGACGCCGGCCAACTCGAGCTGTTAGACGAAAAAGCACCCGCGAAGAAAAGCCCTAAATGACCGAAGGTCATCCTGAGAGAAGCGAAGGATCTCGTTGAGATTCTTCTCCCGCCGCTGGCGGGGTCAGAATGACGGGAGAAAAAAATGCTCGACCTTAAATTCATCCGCGAAAACCCCGACCAGGTTGCCCAAGGCCTTGATGCCAAAGGCGTTTCGGTGGACATTCAGGCCCTCCTTGACCTTGATCTGGAAAGAAGAACACTACTCAAGCAGGGCGAGGAGCTCAAGGCCAAGAGGAATTCCGCAAGCGAAGAGATCGCCCGCCTCAAGAAACAAGGCCATTCGACAGACGAGCTCATAGCTGAAATGAAGTCGGCATCCCATAAAATAGCTGATTTTGATGCTAAAGTGGGTGAACTGTCAGACAAAATCGAGCGAATAGCACTTTCAATCCCTAACATGCCAACCTCTGACGTTCCGGTCTGTAAGGGGGCTTTGGGCAATAAAGTCGTCCGGTCGTGGGGGCAGCCCCGCAAGCTCGAATTCAAGGCTAAAGACCACCTGGAGCTAGCTTCCGAGCTAGGGCTTTTCTCCATGGAAAAGGGAAGCAAGATTACTGGCGCGGGGTTTCCCGTGTATTTCGGGGCGGGAGCCAAGCTTGAGAGGGCGCTGATTAGTTTTATGATCGACATTCATGTCAAAAAGCATGGGTATACCGAGGTCTGGGCTCCGGCCATTGTGAACCGAGCGTCCATGCGGGGAACCGGCCAAATTCCGAAAATGGAAGAAGATATGTATGCGTTAGCTGCGGGGGAAGGCGAAGAAAAGGGGTCGTTTTTTCTTATCCCCACGGCGGAAGTTCCGATCACGAACCTGATGCGCGATGAAACGATCGAAGAAAAAGATCTGCCTGTAAAATACACGGGTTACACGCCGTGCTTTCGGAAAGAAGCGGGCTCTTATGGAAAAGACACCCGCGGACTTTCGCGCGTTCACCAGTTCGATAAGGTCGAGATGGTAAAATTCGTAAAACCGGAAGGATCGGAGCAAGAGCTCGAATCTCTCGTGAGAGACGCCGAAGAGGTTTTGCAGGCGCTGGAACTTCCTTATCGCGTGGTGCTGCTCGGAAGCGGCGATATGAGTTTTGCTGCGGCGAAGTGTTATGACCTCGAGGTGTGGGCGCCGGCAACACAGAAATGGTTTGAAGTTTCAAGCTGCAGTATTTTTACGGACTTTCAGGCGCGAAGAATGAACATTCGTTACCGGAATGCCACGTCCAAAAAACTCGAGTTCGTTCATACCCTGAACGGCTCCGGGCTGGCCCTCGCAAGGATCGTGCTTTGCCTTCTCGAGAATTTCCAGGATGCGAACGGGCAGATCGTTTTCCCGAAAGCTCTGCAGGCATACTTGGCCTGAGCCCGCAGGCCGCTTCGTTCCTTGACCGATTTGTAAGAAATACATAGACTTTACCGCGCTCAACGAACAACGGGCAACGCGCGACGAAAAAAACAGGCTTTTACGTTGAGCGTTGCGCGAAGAACATTGCGCGAATTTTATGGAGAGGTCGCATAGCCTGGTCTAGTGCGCTCGCCTGGAAAGCGGGTAGACTGAAAGGTCTCGCGAGTTCGAATCTCGCCCTCTCCG
>JBAXGK010000335.1:0-2434 GCA_037139435.1 Candidatus Omnitrophota bacterium
CGCCCGCAGCCTAAAATCGGCGACGGCGAGATCCTCGTTAAGACCAAAGCGAGCGGGATCTGCGGCACGGACGTCATGGAATGGTACCGGATCAAAAAAGCCCCACGGATCCTGGGCCATGAAATAAGCGGCGACATCGTCGAGTCAAACTCTCCGAAATACAAAGTCGGCCAGCGGGTCTTCGTCAGCCATCACGTCCCCTGCTACCAGTGCAAGCACTGCCTAAACGGCAACCATACGGCCTGCGAAACTCTGCATACGGGGAATTTCGACCCGGGCGGCTACTCCGAATTCATCCGCGTTCCGAAGATCAATGTTGAGCATGGGATCTATGTCCTTCCCCAAGACATGTCGTATGAAGAAGGAACGATGATCGAACCTTTGGCGTGTGTGGTTCGTGGCCAGCGCATCATTGGCGTTAAAAAAGACGAGACGGTCTTGATCCTGGGAAGCGGCGTTTCCGGTTTGATGAATGTTCAGATCGCAAAGTTAAAAGGTGCCAAAGTGATCATCACCGATATGGATGCGTCGCGGCTCGCGAAAGCCCGGGAATACGGCGCCGATGAAGGTTACCATCCGAAAGATCTTCCCCAAGTCAAAGCGGACAAGGTCATTCTCTGTACGGGCGCACTTCCGGCGGTCAAGCAAGCCTTTCAATCGATGGACCGAAAAGGCACGCTTTTGCTCTTCGCGATCCCGGACACGAACATTGAACTCCCGACTGTAGATATGTGGAGAAACGAATTAACGGTCACTTCTTCTTACGGAGCCGCGCCTGAGGACCTTGTGGAAGCGATCCAACTGATCGAATCCGGCAAGGCTAACATGAAGGACCTGATCACCCACCGGTTTCCGCTCGAACAAGCCCAGGAAGGTTTTCGCCTCGTCGCAGAAGCCAAGCAGTCCCTAAAGGTAGTTTTACTTCCTTAGTCCCCGCCTAACCCACTTCGTGGTATCAGAGAACTTCACAAAGAAGGCCTTTGAGGTATTCGCCTTCGGGGTGGTAGATGTTGATCGGATGATCGAACGCGTGGGAAGTTTTTTTGAGGATCCTGACATCGCGTTTCGTGTCCGAAGCCGCACCAAAGATGATCTTTTGGAAAAGGTCCGGCGTGATATATGAGGAACATGAGAACGTGAAAAGAAGGCCGCCTTTCGGGAGCTGCTTAAAAGCCTGCATATTGATATCCTTATAACCGCGCGCGGCATCCTGGACCTGATTCTTGTTTTTACAAAAAGCCGGCGGATCGAGAATGATCATATCAAATTCTTTTTTCGTCGTGCGCAAATAGTCGAAGACATCCGTTTGGGCCCAGACACTCTGCTCCGCGCTTAGTCCATTCCTCTCAAAATTCTTTCGCCCCATCTCGACCGCAGGCTCGGAGGATTCCACCGACACGACTTCTTTTGCACCGCCTTTGGCTGCATAAACGGAGAATCCTCCTGTGTAGGCGAAACAATTGAGCACTCGCTTGCCGGCGCTCAGTCCCCGCACCACTTCGCGGCTCTCGCGCTGATCGAGAAAAAATCCCGTCTTTTGGCCGCCCTTGATATCCACACCAAAAAGCAGCCCGTGTTCCTGGATCTCGATCGCTTCCGGTGGTTCCTTCCCCGCGAGCACGCCCACGGAGCGCTTGAGACCTTCCCATTTTCGAAGATCGGAGTCACTTCGTTCAAAGATAGAATAAGAGGGAAAGTGTTTTTGAAGAATCTTTACGATCACCGACTTCCACGCATCGATCCCGGCCGTATTAAACTCGGCGACCAAAAAATCCCCGTAAACGTCCACGGTCAGCCCCGAGAGAAAATCTCCTTCGGAGTGGATGAGCCTGTACGCGTTCGTCCCGGAAGGAAGAAACCGTCTCCGGGTCTCAATCGCACGCATGATCTTTTCATCAAAAAAAGCTTCATCGATTGCCACATCCTCAAACGCAAGCATACGCACTACGATCTGGGACTGGGGGTTGAGATAACCTATCCCAAGGAATTCATCGTGTTCGGAAAAAACACGGACGAGATCGCCCGCCTCAAACCCCTCTTCGACCTGATCGATCGCGCCAGAAAAGATCCAGGGATGACGGTTTTTGACGGGCCTTTCTTTACCTTTTTGGAGGATGCAGCGGACAGTTTTCATGGCTTCAGGAGAGAATCACAACGGCCAGAGCAAAAAGGCTCACGGCGATGCAGTAATAGCCAAAGAGAAAAAAACGGCCCTGACGGATAAGCCCCATAAGCCAACGGATCACGAAGTATCCCGTGATCGCAGCTGCCAAAAATCCGGCCAAAACGACCACCGTGTGCGCGGAAAAATACTCGAGCCCTTTTTTTAGATCCATCACGATCGCTCCCACCACCGCAGGAATAGAGATCAGGAATGAAAATTTTGCGGCATCCTCTTTTTTGATCCCCAGAAACATGCCCGCCAGGATGGTGC
>JBAXGK010000336.1:0-2432 GCA_037139435.1 Candidatus Omnitrophota bacterium
CCGGCACCTGTCGGATTCAGCGGAATGACCTGTCGCTTTCAGCGGAATACGCAGTTGAGCCCTATAAGATTCTTCCTCCTGATTTTGATTGGATTACGTATGTCGAAAACTATAAGGACCTTCAAAGAGCGGACATTGACACAAAAGAGAAGGCGGCTGAGCATTGGCTGATGATTGGAAGAAAAGAAGGAAGGACGTATCACGAGATCCCTCCAGAGGTTCCGGATGTCCCGTACATGCCCTGGCAACGAAACGAACGATGAGATAGCATTCAGGGCCATATTTTAAGCCTACCCTTTTTCGGAATGAAAGTCGAGATCCAGCCACTCAGGAAAAACGGAGATATAATGCTGTCAGAAAATTACGATTTTCTTATTGTGGGAGCGGGGATCGTGGGGCTCTCGATCGCTCGCGAATTGAATCTGCGACATCCTGCAGCGCAGATCGCTGTTATCGAAAAAGAGCCGGACGTGGCTTATCACAGCAGCGGACGGAATAGCGGCGTCCTTCATGCCGGATTCTATTACACAGCCGATTCCCTCAAGGCAAAACTCACCCGGGACGGCAATGCCGCCATGCGGCAGTATTGCCAGCATAACAAACTCAGGATCAATGAGTGCAAAAAGGTCGTTGTCGCTCAAAGCGCGGAAGAGCTTCCCGCTCTTTTTGAACTTGAAAAACGTGGCAAGGCCAATGGAGTGGCTGTTCGCATTATTGATGAAAACGAGCTAGCCGAAATAGATCCGAACGCTAAAACCTGTCAGCACGCGCTCTATTCGCCTACGACCGCTACCGTGGATCCCACCGAAGTGACGCGATGCCTTAAAAACGAGCTGCTTAAAAGAGGCGTTCTGATCGCTTTTAATGAGCCTTATTTGAGGCGAATCTCCGGCAATAAGATCCGAACTTCGAAACGGGTGATCGAGGCAAAACACTTTATTAACGCCGCAGGCCTTTACGCCGATCGGATTGGCAAAGATTTTGGCTTTTCGCAACATTACACGATCATTCCGTTCAAGGGGATTTATCTGAAATACACGAACCAAGATAAGCCCATCAGGACCAATATTTACCCCGTTCCGAATCTTAAAAATCCGTTCTTGGGAGTCCACTATACGATCACGGTGGATAGTACGATCAAGATCGGTCCGACCGCGATCCCTGCTTTTTGGCGTGAAAATTACGAGGGGATGGGGAGTTTTGACGCAAGGGAAATGGTCGAGATTATGGCGCGCGAGGCGCAACTCTTTCTGCTGAATTCTTTTGGCTTCCGGGACCTCGCGTTTGAAGAAATTCGAAAATACAACCGAAGCTATTTTGCCGCCCTCGCGGCTCAATTGGTAAAAAAAATCGACCGCGAAGGCTTCCGGGAATGGAGTCGCCCGGGGATCCGAGCCCAGCTCCTCGACACAAAAACACGCAAACTCGTGATGGATTTCGTAGTGGAGGGGGACTGCTCCAGCACTCACATCCTGAACGCCGTTTCTCCCGCTTTTACCTGCAGTTTTCCCTTCGCCAAGATGATTGTTGACCGGCTCGTTAGGCTCTGATGGAAAAACGACCGGCTATTTTCCTTGATCGAGATGGGACGATCAATATTGAGAAACATTATCTTCACTTGGCTAAGGACTGGGAGTGGATTCCAGGAGCCATTGACGCCATGATCCGATTCAAGTCGGCGGGATATCTTATCGTAGTCATTTCCAATCAAGCTGGGCTTGCGCGAGGGTATTACCGTGAAAGCGATCTGCTCGATCTTCACTCATGGGTCAACCAACAGCTTTCACCCAGCCATGCCGAAATTGATGCTTTTTATTTTCGTCCTCATCATCCCGATTTTTCAAAAGAGGCTTGTGATTGCCGGAAACCCTTGCCAGGATTGATACTCCGTGCGACACAGGAATGGGATATCGACACGCCTCATTCTTGGATGATTGGCGACAAGCTTTCAGACGTTCAGGCGGGTTGCACTGCAGGGTGTCAGAGTGTTTTAGTCCAAACAGTCTATGGTGCTGAAATCTCACCGGATCAGCTACCTAAGGGCACCCACATAGCAAAAGACCTTGTGGAAGCTTCTCAATACATTCTTGCTAAATCTCAACCCGCAAGGTTTTGATTTTAAAGTCCAAAGCCTATATGCTTTTTGGGATTTAACGGTAGTCGTTGAACACGATTGGGAGAACTTTCTTGAATATTCTTGGCATTTCAGCGTTTTATCATGACGCTGCAGCATGTCTCATTCGCGACGGGGAGATCGTCGCTGCGGCGCAGGAAGAGCGCTTCACGCGGAAAAAGCATGATTTCTCGTTCCCCGAGCATGCCATTGATTTCTGCCTGAAAAAAGGCGGCATCAAAGCCTCCGAGCTTGATTGCGTCGCGTTCTACGACAAGCCATTCCTCAAATTCGAGCGCATCCTCGAAACCTATCTCGC
>JBAXGK010000337.1:0-2420 GCA_037139435.1 Candidatus Omnitrophota bacterium
CCGGAACGGACCGGTCTTACGTTAGGATCCTGCGAAAAACAGGGAGGATTTCAGAGCGCTCCGATGCGGCCTATAAAGTGGCCGGATTCAATCGGAATAGGTGGCCGCTTTGCATCGGAATGGGTGGCCGGATTCAATCGGAATGCCCGGCCGCTTTCGAGCGGATTTCACAAACTGAGGAACGGACAAGTGTCTTGGTGTCCCAAAGGTGTCCAAACCATCCGGAAATGCGAGGAATTGAGGGATATGGGCAGCAACTGCCGGACGTTGCTAAATATAATACTCCGGCTCAGTTATAATGTTTTCAACGGGTTGCGAATTTTCGCCTTCGGGCTTTCGCATTGCAGAGGCCAGGAGTTCGACTCTCCTCAGGTCCAGTTATCCATCAAAAGCCCCTCGGGAATTTCGAGGGGCTTTTTTTGTTGAAAACTGGGCCAGTCCTGCCACCATTTAGAAATGAATGAAAGGCAGGGCAGGTCCAAAAATACCCGGTGGTTTTTGCCGCCGGGTATTTTTTTGTACGGGCGGAGAGTTGTCCGAAAGGGGACAGGCTGCTTTATCGAAGGAGGTAGGTTGTCCATTTTTTTTATGTAAGATGATTTTATTGATGAGTCACGTCTTTTATTTTTTTTGAAAAAATACGCCGCAATTTTTTGCTTCTTTTCGTGAGAATTTTTCATCGGTCGATGAAATTCCTTTAATCGTTTCGACTTATCTATAGATGATTAAAAGAAACTTATTTTAAAAAACTTTTTATTAACACGATAAATATGTTTATCCAGGCGATGTTTTTAGTGCCAAAAATAGGCCATTTTTAGGTGCTATTAATGCTATAAGGAATTCTATGGAATTCGCAAAAAGTTTATATTTTTTCAAGGAGTAACACAACCGATGGATTGATAAGGGGTTACATCATTAAAAATTTTTTAGGTTTGCTTGACTGGGGAGCTTCCATTGTGTATATTTCTATTGAGGTTAATAAGACATTGAAATAAGTTTTATATGGTAGTGAGTTCCAGGCATGAGAATACCAGAGCAGTTCTAATCGGCTTAAAGAGAGGACGGCAATCCGATGATTAGCTGGCAAACACACAGTTTCAAGCCATGGCTTAGGACCGTTGCGCTTTTGACGGTCTGTGTGTTTAGCTTCACATCGATCGTTTGGGATGGTGGTATTAACAATGCCTACGCGGCCGCCGCGAATCCTTCCAGTGTTACCCCCGTTGAAACCTTTAAGGCCAATGCCGCTCTTTCCTTGATCGATCGCCCGGATCTTCCGGATAGTTACGGAACGGTCAAGGGGTCCTTCAAGGGGAACCGCGACGCGATCGTGATCGCGATCCAGGACGCGCACGTCAACGAAGAAGCTCAACGCAACATCGCCAACATCCTCCGCTATTTCTCGGAAAAATATCAGCTTGGCCTTGTGAGCCTTGAAGGTGCCACCGGCGAACTTTACACCGAACTCTTTTCTTTTTTTCCGAACAAGGAAGCCCGCCGGAACGTTGCCGATTATTTCCTGAAAGAAGGTCGTCTCACCGGCCCTGAATATCTCGCCATTGTCGAAAAACCCGCGATGACGCTTTATGGCGTGGAAGATAAAGATCTTTACGAAGAGAACCGCAAGGCCTACGTGGACGCGCTTCAGTTCAAAGACCGCGATGAAAAGATCCTGGTGGAGTTGAACAAGGTTCTTGAAGGTATCAGTCGTTTTGTGTTCCCCGAAGAAATGCGCGAGCTCACTCGCCGTCGTGCCGCGTTCCAGGAAGGCGGGCCGGAGCTGGTCTCTTATGTCCGTTATCTTGTGGAGCTTGCCCGTAAGCACAATATCGCTCTGGATGAATATCCGGGCATGCACTCTCTGATCCAGCTGGTCGATCTTGAAAAGCAGGTTGATTTTGACAAGGCCGAAAAAGAGACCGACGATCTGATCAATGACCTCAAGCGCGTTCTCTCGCGCGAGAAGCTTTCTCGCTTTCTCACCAACACCGTCCACTTCCGCATGAAGAAGATGAAACGTGCCGCCTATTATGGATACCTTCAGGATGAGATCCAGGGCGTGAGCGTTGCCCAGCCTGGTGGGGAAGACCTGAACACGAAATACGCCAATGTCATTGCCTACATTCAGTACATGAAGCTCTATGACGCTATCGACGTATCGATCTTTGACGAGATCGATTTCCTTGAGAAGACCGTCAAGAACAAGCTTTTCACTTCCCCGGAACAGGTCCAGCTCGACCACCTCCTCCGGATCTATGACATCTACTGCAAGATGTTCGATTTTTCGCTGACCAAGAAGGACGCCGAGTTCTATTACACTTATCAGGATGAGTTCAAGTCGGAGACTTTTGTAAGTTTTCTCACACCGCTCATGTCGAAGTACCACTTCACCTACGGATTGCCGTCCCAAGTGAAGACAC
>JBAXGK010000338.1:0-2410 GCA_037139435.1 Candidatus Omnitrophota bacterium
GGTCTAGCAAGGCGAAAGTGGTGACTGCGATCGCTGTTTTCTATGACCTGGATGACCCGACGAATTTTTTTGAAGAAGTTCGGGGCATTTTGCACGAGGAAGGGATCTTTATCCTGGAACAAAGCTATCTCCCGCTGATGCTTCAGAATCTGGCCTATGATACGGTCTGTCATGAGCATGCGGCCTATTACAGGATGAAGCAGATCAAGTGGCTTGCGGATCGAACCGGTCTCAAGATTATTCATGCCGAAAAGAACTGGATTAATGGGGGCAGTTTCCAGGTTGTTTTGGCGAAAAAAGAGGCCAAGTTCTCTGAGGATAGGGAGGTCGTTCGAGAATTTTTGATGGTAGAAGCCGAAATGTCGCTTGATGACCTGGTTCCTTACCAAAGTTTTCGCAAGAAGATATTTGATCACCGGAATGCTTTGATCCGGACCCTTGCTGATTTGCGTGCTGAGGGTCTTCGGATCTTTGGCTATGGGGCATCCACCAAAGGAAATGTTCTTTTACAGTTTTGCGGGTTAACGTCTGAGGATATCCCGTATGTAGCAGATATCAACGAAGATAAGTGGGGCCGATTTTGCCCCGGAACGCTGATCCCGATCATTTCCGAGGAAGAAGCTATAAGTAAAAAACCGGATGTTTTCTTGGCCCTTCCTTGGCATTTTAAAGATGAGTTTTTAGCTAAGGAGGGCAAAATTCTGAAGCGTGGCGGCAAGTTTCTTTTTCCGTTGCCTAAAATTGCTTTGGCTGGAATGGGTGGGTACTGAAAATGGAACATGAGCAAAAAAGAACGGTTGAGTTTTTTCGCCACAATATCGAGGTCGAGGATATCGCGCGTCTTCAGGAGGTGTTCGAATCGATTTTCCTGACGACTGGAACTGCGACGGCTGAGTTTGAACAAAAATTTTCGGCCTACACAGGCATTCCTTTCGTGGTTGGTGTGACCTCTTGTACGGCGGCACTGCACCTGGCTCTTCTTGCGCTTGGGATTGGGCCGGGGGACGAAGTCATCACGACGCCGATGACTTACCTTGCAACCGCCACCTCCATCCTGCATGCCGGGGCCACGCCTGTTTTTGTGGATGTGGAATCCAAAACCGCCTTGATCGATGCTAAAAAAATTGAAAACGCGATAACGCCAAGAACCAAAGCGATCATGCCGGTGCACTTGTACGGAATGATGGCGGATATGAAGGCCATCTCCGAGATCGCGCAACGCCATCAACTCAAGATTGTTGAAGATTGCGCTCACTGCATCGAAGGGGAGCGCGACGGGGTGCGTCCCGGTATGCTCTCTGATTTTGCCTGTTATAGCTTTTATGCGACCAAAAATCTTGCATGCGGTGAGGGTGGCGCGATCGCAAGCCGCTCGGAAGATTTAGCGAAAAAAGTCCGGTTGCTTCGCCATCACGGAATCGATTCTGATCCCTCAACGCGTTATGGACAGCAATACCGTCATTGGGATATGGATGTCCTCGGATGGAAATACAATATGGATAATATCCATGCCGCTCTCCTGATCCGGCAGATCGGTCGCCTGGAGGGTTATCTTATGCGCCGCGAAGAAATCGGCCGTTCTTATGAGCAGGCGTTCGCCAAGGTGCCCGGGATTAAATTTCCAAAAATCTATGGGAAAAGCGCGCGTCACCTGCAGACTCTTTGGGTGGATCCGTCTCGCCGGGACGAAGTCATGTGGAAGTTGCAGCAGAGCGGCGTCGGCGTGGGGTGCAATTATCGTGCTGTTCATACGCTCAAATATTTCAAAGAAAAGTTCAATTTTCAGCCGTCGGATTTTCCTGAAGCGTACCGCATCGGATGTTCGACGATCTCCCTGCCGCTCTATCCCAAGCTTACAGATGAGGATGTGGGTTACGTGATCAGCTCTTTCGAGCGTTCTCTGGCCTAATCGGATGCGGGGATGATGTTTCGAGCTGCTATGCGGAAAAATTAAATTAAAAAAATATCGGGTGGAACTGCAGATGAAAGTGATAGAACATTCGAAACCGACCCTCGGGGACAAAGAGGCCAAGGCCGTTCAGGGCGTCATGCGAACGGGCCTTTTGTATGAGGGGGCCGTGGTTAGAAAATTCGAAGAAGAATTGAGCGTTTACATTGGAAGCGCAGGAGGCGTCGCGGCAAGTACTGGCACCCTGGCATTATCTCTTGGATTATTGAGCTTGGGCGTCACAAAAGAAGATGAAGTGATAGCGCCAAGCTATACTTGCAGATCGGTGTTGAACAGTATTTTTTACAGCGGAGCAAAGCCGGTCTTATGTGATGTGAATGAGAAAGATTACAATATTTCGTTTGAGGCCGCTAAGAAAGCTATCACGAAAAAGACAAAAGCGATCATTGTTCCGCATATGTTCGGTTATGCAGCCGAGATCGAAAAGTTCAGCCGCCTAGG
>JBAXGK010000339.1:0-2409 GCA_037139435.1 Candidatus Omnitrophota bacterium
TTACCGGCCAGCTTGTCCAGAATGGTGATCTGGATTTCTACGAATTTTCATTGGACGTTCCACGCTACCTGGCCTTTACGTTCACCGCGCCGGAGAGCGCCGGAAGTTTCCAAATCAATCTCTATAAAGAGCAAGCAGCGGAAGAAAATGAGATCGACAGCTTCATCGCTATCGGTAGCCAAACGACAACTGTCCACGTGGGTTTGAGCGTCGGCCGCTATTATGTAAAAGTCAGTGCGGCAGGTGCGGCCGACACCGGCCATTACTACACGCTGGCTTTTGCCCCATCGGATCAGACAAACTTGGAGATGGAATCGAACAACACCCTCAAATTTGCCAATGTGATCGAAAAAAACAAACCGAAAAAAGGCCGGATCTACTCGGGTAAAGACTACGATATTTACAGTTTCAACTTATCGGAAGCGGCTGATGTGGACATCCGCCTCAAACCGTCCAGTTCAAATTCCGAATATAACATCTGTGTTGTTAACGAAACATTTATCGACGATACCGAAACCCCCTGCGAATCAAGAGCGGCGAGAAACGGTCAGGAAATGACCTTCACCTATTATCCGGAAACCGCGGGAAACTATTATATCCGGATATGGGGAATCAGCGGGAAAATCGATCCGTCAAAAACGTATGAGCTGAACATCAGTTCGGACAGTGCAATAGCCGTTATGAGGCAGAAAGTAGGTCTGGCTGTGAGCGGCGCCCAAAAAGAGATGACAATCGGCGGGGTGCAGTCTCTCAAGGCCCTCATGGCCTGGTCCGATGCCACCACAGAGGAGAAAACTCCCAAATGGACTTCTCTGGACGTCAGCGTCGCCTCGGTGGACGCCGCGGGGATTGTGAAAGCAGGCACGAAGGAGGGGAACACCAGTATCGTTGCAAGCTTCGAAGGATTTACCGCACGGTTCGATATAACCGTCGGCATCCCGGCCGACGTCAAAAAACAGCACTACGGTAACCTGATTCTCGTCGGCGGTGGAGGCTATGCCGTTACCAACACACTGAGGGATACCACACTTTATCTCTCTGATCTTGTTTACCGCCGCTTTAAGGAACGCCTCTTCACCGATGAGGACATCTATTATTTCCACCCCTGGGCGGCCCATGACCTCAACGGAGACGGTTACCCGGAGAACATTGTAAGAGATACGACGCCGACAGTTGAAAAGTTGGGCAAAGCCATCAAGGAGTGGGCGGTCCAACAGAACACTGACGGCCCCTTGTATCTCTACCTGATCGACCACGGCGGCATGGATTACTTCACCCTCTTTGAAGATGAGAAGCAGGTAAAAGAAAATCTAACCTCTTCCAAACTCAACGAATTCATCGATGCCTTTCAAGCGTCCACGACCAGGAAGGTTATTGTGATCATCGAGGCATGCAGATCGGGAAGCTTCATCGATAATCTCGTCTCGCCGGGTCAGAACCGGATTGTAATCACGAGCACCAACGACCAGTACCTGTTGCTGAGCCGACTCGGAACAGATTCGTTTACCCAGTTTTTCATGGACAAGCTCTGGGAAGGGAATTCGCTAAATACGGCGTTTAACAATGCTCGGCAAAAATTGAGCACAATGGGGGCGCCTTACAGTCAGCAGGTACCTCTGTTGAAAGATGGGTCGTCTCTGGCTTCGACAAAACTGGGCGGGAATTTTGGCGTTGCAGGTGCAATGCCGGAATTCCTTGAAAAAAGTGCGGATACGAATATTGATGCGAGTAACCCCTCCAATATGACGCAGGAACTTTTCGGCAGATTTGATAGCACTGTGCTCGGGGATATTGAGAAGGTCTGGGGCGTCGTGGTTCCTCCGTCTTATGAAACTTCGGGCACCGGAACCGAAGTACAGACCATCAAGTTTGATAGCGTTGATCTTGCCGATTCGGAACATACCGGCCGCTATGTGGGAAGTTATGATCAATTTATGCAAAACGGCGAGTACAGGATTATCTTCTATGCCAGATCGACCAATGGGAATATCATAATGTCGGCGCCGACGATCTTTACAGTCACCGGGGGAACCGCGACAGCGATGAGTCTGACGGTCACGACAAAATCGGGAACGGGGACCGGGAAAGTGACAAGCCTACCCTCGGGGATCAACTGCGGATCCGACTGTACTGAAGCCTATGGAACCCAGACATCAGTCACACTGACGGCAACAGCCGATTCCGGATCGAAGTTCACCGGCTGGAGCGGGAGCGGCTGCCGCGGGACCGGCGTCTGCACAGTCAGCGTCAACGCATCGCTTCAAGTCAGCGCGGAGTTCCTTTATGACAACCGGGGGGATTTGAACGGCGACGGCGTGACGAATCTTGCTGACGCGATTCTGGCCTTCAAGGTTCTGTCCAGGGCTACCCTGCCTGCAGATGCCATCAGGAGCGACTATGCGACTTCAG
>JBAXGK010000340.1:0-2403 GCA_037139435.1 Candidatus Omnitrophota bacterium
GGCCTTAAGCTTTCAGGCGGCGAGCGCCAACGCATTGCGATCGCAAGAGCCCTCCTGAAGGATTCGCCGATCCTGATCCTCGATGAAGCGACTTCGCATCTTGACACGCAGAGTGAGAAAGAAGTCCAAGGAGCGCTGGAGAATCTTATGAAGGCCCGCACGGTTTTCGTGATCGCTCACCGTCTTTCCACCATCCAAAAAGCGGATCGAATTATTGTGATGGATAAGGGAAGGATCGTCCAGCAGGGAACGAACGAGTTCCTTTTGCGATTGGGCGGGATGTATAAGAAGCTTTACGACCTGCAGTTTAACCTCTGATCGAACCTCCCCCAAGCTTTCTCAGGTATTCATCAGCGCAGAAAAAATTCTAGCTTTAGCTCACTAGAATTTTGATCGAATGGCTGATGAAAGCGGATGTTACTGTCTGCCGTTGAAGTCATCCACAGTCCGCTCTAAATCCTGGACCCGATCGGTTAGGGAGCTGATGGTCTGCTTCAGTTCAGAGACGCTCTGCTCCAGATTATCCATTCTTTCGCTCTTGAGCGTTTTTTGAAGATCGGAAAATTCCTGAGAAGTCCCGCTCATCCCCGTCCCAGTCGCCTCGTCCTCAACCGCCCACGAAATCGGAAGCGCGCACGAAAGCAACAACATCCCACAAATTGAAACCGCCGCAAGTTTTTTCATAAGAATCACCTCGGTTAGGAGTATAGCATATTATTTGGGAGCACAAAATCGTTCGTCTTAATAGCCGCCACTTTCAGTAAAGATGAAGATAAAGTTAGCGTTGGGAACTTTTTGATGCTCCGGTTTTCTTTTTCCTTGTGCTAGAATCACACCATTCGTTTCCGCGCATCTTTGAGAAAAATCGATAACTGGGGCATATCGGGAAACGTGCGCCTTAAAAAACTGTATTCAAGAGCATTCAAGCGCTGAAATATTAATCCCACAGGAAAGGCAGGGCTTATGTCCACGAACGAAGCTAGATCCATTCACGCGGCCGATGATTGGGGCGTTGTGATTCAGTCAGTTCCTTCCAAGCACAAGAAAGATATCGTGAAGCACCTCGAGAGGATTTTCCAACTTGATAGGGCGGATGCCGAGCAAATTCTTTCGAATGTGCCGCTGATCCTCATGGACAACCTTTCCTTCTGGCTTGCGGTGCGCATTAAGAAGTTTTTCCAGGGCTTGGGAGCGGTCGTGGAAACGACGAATCACGACGTGATCAAGAAAAATTGTTTGCAGGTTCTTTGGCCCCAGAAGCCGGATCTTACTTTTTTTATGAAGAATGATGAAGAGCCTGGGGAGGCGCCTATTTCGGAGCCAAGGAGTACGGCCAAGCCCATGGAAACCCCTTCTATTGAGACCAAGGCCGCAAGCTTCGAGATGAAGCCGGAAATGAAGAAAATCCCCGAGGCCCAACTTCTCACAAAGCCTGTGCATGAATCCGCAGGAATTTTTCCCAGCAGTCCATCGGCCGCCGATGAAAAGCCCGCGGGGGTTTCATCGGCAGGCGTGGATTTGGAAAGGCGTGCTCAGGAATTGAATGAAAAGCTCCGGAAGATCCATGAGGAGAAGCAGGCGTTGCAGGCACGGCATGCTGAGGAGGTTGAAAAGGTGAGGAAGGAACTTCAACAGCAGCTTGAGACGGAAAAGAAAAAAAGCAGCGAGATGGCTAAAGCTTGCGAAGATCTTCGGAGGGAAGTCCCGACGCACGAGGCGTCGACCCGTGAACGGGAAGAATGGCGCGCCAAAGCAGTTGCTTTGGAGGGGAAGATTTCTGAGGTCGAGGCGAATCTGACGCAAAAGACTGCCGCCCTCGAGCATTTGATCCAGCAGAAAGGGGATCTTACCCGGCAGTTTGAAATGGCTGCGGCTGAAACTCAGCGCAAACTTTCAACTTTTCAGAAACGTGAACAGGACTTTCTTGGGAAGATCGAGGAGTTGGAGCGGAGTGTTCGGCAAATGACCGAGTCTCTGCGATTTCGGGATGGCGTGCTCGCTCAATTCGAGAAGCAGATATCAGAGCTTTCCGAAATGACCTTTCCAAAAAAAACTGGGCCAGCAGAATGAGGCAGCTGAAAAAGCCTGGCTTTCAATATATTGATTGCGCGGAAATAACACTGCCCGGGATCAGAAAGATCGTGCTATTGGGAGATCCGGGATGCACCCGGTTTTCCGACGATAGCCAAAAGATCCTTGGCCAGATCCTGGACCAGGAGGCAGATCTTTTTTTTATGTTGGGCGATCTTGTCTTTTCGGATTCTGAAGAGGAATTCCGTGACCTGATCGCTTTCTGTAATCCCCGGGTCCAGGCGCCGATCTTTGCTGCTCGTGGGAATCACGACCTTTCTCATTTCTCCGATTTTTTCGGCCTCAAATCTTACGCGCTTGTCTTAGAGAGAA
>JBAXGK010000341.1:0-2394 GCA_037139435.1 Candidatus Omnitrophota bacterium
TGTGAAACAAGTTCTTAAACCCGGCGGCCGCTTGGTGAGCCTCAATCCGACCTTCAATCAGATCGAGAAAATGGCCGAGGCGCTTCGCGAGCAAGGGTTTATCCTTGTGGAAGCTCGCGAACTTTTGGAACGCGAGATCCTCGCGCGCGCCGGAAAGACGCGTCCGGTCCAGCGCATGATCGGGCATACGGAATTCATGCTTTTCGCCGTTCGGCCCGCCGATGAGGCCGTGGTCCTCCCGGGAGATCCGGTTGTGGGCCCCGCGGATCCTGCACCCTCCGGCGATGAGATTTCTCATTGATTTCAAAAATTCAATCTGATACACTTTGAACCTGCGAACGGAATAATTTTTCTAACCAACGCAAAGACTCACAGGAGAAGAAAATGGGAAAAGCTACACGTTTAACAATGCTGATGGTGATGGTTTGCTTGATCGCTTTGAGCGGTTGCGCTTCAAGGAAAACCGGGAAGAAAGTGGACACGATTCAGGCGCAAGTGAACGCGATGACCGATGAACTCGTTCGTTTGGATCAGTCGCTTCAGGATACTCGCGCAGCGCTCCAGACCCAAGAAGGCGGGGGCGGCGTTTCATCCGCTGCTGTTTCTTCAGGTGAAGGCGCCGTGGTCGGCGGGATGTATCGCACACCGTCCGGTTTTGAGATTCCTTCCGTGAACATCCAAAAGGCTCTCAAGAAAGCAGGCTATTACAATGGCGCGGTTGATGGCAAGGTCGGTCCGGGAACCCGTGACGCGATCGCTTCTTTTCAAAAGGATAACGGACTTACCGCCGACGGCGTTTGCGGTCGCGGAACTTGGGCCAAGCTCAAGAGTTATCTCGAAGCCATTAAGTAAGTTTTAAAGTTTCGGTTTTTAGAAAGGGCAGCTCCGCTTACCGGAGCTGTCCTTTTTTTTGCGCCATTCTGAATAGTTCCTTGTTACAATACACGCCTTATGGTATCCCGCATTCTTCGATTCATCATGGTTCCGGTTATATTTCTCTGTCTGATCACGCCGGCGTTTTCTGCCGAGCAGCTCCGGGATCTTTCTGTTTTTCTTCCGCAGGACCTCAAAGCCTTGAGCAAGATCCGTATTTTGGTACAGCGCGATAAACCCCAGGTCCAGGTTAGCGCCCCAGCCTCGTTCGAAGTTTTTGACGACAAGGGACTTTCAATAACAAGTGGGGCGAAACTCGCGGGCGCAACTGTGAAACCCCTTGAACAGGGTATCCAGTGGTGGGATAGGATCGTTCCCACGCGTTTTCTCCTGGTGAAAAGCATGGGCAACGGCATACGGGTTGGATCGAGCGGAGTGTATCGCGATGAAGTTCTGATCTACAAGAATTCCAAAGGTAGTCTGGATGTTATTAGCCGGCTCGAGCTCGAGGATTATTTGAAAAGTGTGATCCCGTTTGAAGGGAATCCCAAGTGGGCGCTTGAATCACTTAAGGCGCAGGCCGTCGTGTCGCGAACGTTTGCGCTCACCAAAATGATCTTACGCCGCAATGAAGAATATGATGTGTCGGCTGGGGTCATGAGCCAGGTTTACGCCGGAAAGCAGATTGAAAATGATCGGACCAATCAGGCGGTGGACGCGACACGGGGGGAAGTCCTGCTTTATAAAGGAAAGATCTTCCCGGCTTATTTCCATTCGACCTGCGGTGGCGCGACGACGGCGGCCGACCTCGTGTGGCGCGTGAAGCCGCTAGCGCCCTTAGGGGGTGTGGACTGCAAATTTTGTCAGCGTTCTCCCCATTATAAATGGGAAGCCGTAGTGACGCCTGCGGAGATCAAAGAAAAACTCGCCAAACAGGAAATGCCCGTCAGCGAAGTCCTCGGTATCCGGACGGACAAGATCGACCGGACAGGCCGTGCTCATAAACTCGTGATCAAGAGCACCTGGGCGGAGAAGGTCGTGGATGCTGACGCGTTCCGGGTGTGGGTCGATCCGATGCGTCTCAAAAGCAATCTGATCACGAAGATCAGAACGAATGACGCCGGGGCTTTTGTGTTCAAAGGAAAAGGCTGGGGCCACGGTGTGGGGATGTGCCAATACGGGATGAAATATCTCGGTGAACTTGGTTATGGCTACAAGGAAATTTTGGGGTATTATTTTCCCGGCGCGCAAGTGTCGAAGTTGCCGGGGTTTGAGGAATAAGAGAAATGGTGCGCCCGGGCAGGGTCGAACTGCCAACCTTCGCCTTCGGAGGGCGACACTCTATCCAATTGAGCTACGGGCGCTAGTGACCTTAATGTATATTTAAATTGAAACTTGCGCCAGTCCTGATTTCATTCCAGAAATAATCCAATAAAAATCAGGGCGGGCGCTTTTGAAAACAGCGGGGATTGTATCATGAAAACTTCAAAAATATTCAATGTGGTTTCGATCGGGATCTTG
>JBAXGK010000342.1:0-2378 GCA_037139435.1 Candidatus Omnitrophota bacterium
GTGTCCGAAGTCGTCATTATATCTTTTGAAATGATCGATGTCTAACATTAATACCGTCAGAGGGAGCTTAAAACGGATACTGCGACGAAGTTCTTCCTCCAAACGTTCATAAAAATGATGACGCACGAAAACCTGCGTCAATTCATCCACAATGGCAAGCTCCCGAACGGTCTCATAGAGCTTGATCTTCTTGATGAGCAACACGAGATAAGCGCTCAAGACCTCTACGCGAGCCAAATCCTCTTCTTTGATCCCATGGATCGCGAAAACCGAGCTTATGTCATTCCCCTCCATGATCGGGAAATACCAGCGCTCCTCACGCCGAACCATGGCCTTGGCCACCGACATAGCAATAAAATCCTCCTGCTCCTGATCATTAAGAACACGCTCTTCCTCCTGAACGCCCTCCTGGAGCATTGAATAGACCTTGATGGGTGCGGCTACTTTTCCAGGAACCACTCGCGGCATAAGAAAGATCTGCATTTTCTCGAACGAAAGCTCGGAGCGTAATTTCTTCAACAGAAATTCGGCCAAGGTATTAAAATCCATGCACTCGCTGAAATCGCGGGCGATCTCAAAAAGATTCATCAGGCTGCTCACCTGAACTTCCAAATGGCGAAGACTGGTGAGCCGCGTTTGATATTTCGCCTGGAATGACTCGAGGCTCTTGCGCACGTTTTCTTTCGACTCTTGGGCGCGATCCTGGAAACGTTTTAATTCCCGATGATAATAACAAAACCCTGAAAAAAGAAGCGCTTGGATAGCCCACAACACGATCATCCGGAGATGCGGATCAGTCTGAAAAAACCGACCATGCAGCAGAAAAATCCCTAGCGCGCAGATTGCGAACAGGACGTAGGCTTTCTCTTTAAAAAAATAATAGAGCGGAAGCAGCCAGATCGTCGAGAGAAGATAATAAGCCAGAATGATCTCCTGGGATTGCCACACAACAAAGAACGCAGACGCCCCGAGAGCGAGGAGCATTAGGAGGTGGCGACGCATACTCGATTCCTCCCTTCCCTTTTGGCTCTGTAAAGCGCCTGATCGGCTTTTTGGACGAGACTCTCGGCATCCAACGTATCATCCGGAAGATTGGCCACTCCGATCGAGACGGTCATATTCACCGCTTCGCGGCGAATATTAAACGAGGACTTCTCGACGGCTTTTCGGACCTGCTCCGCGACCTTTGCGGCTTCCTCCTTAGTTGTTTCAGGGAGAAGAATCGCGAATTCCTCGCCGCCGTAACGCGCCAAAAGGGATCCCTTGAGACACTGCCGGAGGATTTCAGCGAATTGGACCAGCATCAAGTCACCGCCTTGATGGCCAAATTGGTCGTTACATTCCTTGAAGTGATCCAGATCGCACATCAAAAAAGAAAGATTTTTCTGATTGAGAAGCGCTCGACGATGTTCTTCTTTAAGTCGTTCAAAGAAATAACGCCTCACAAAAAGTCCAGTGAGCGAGTCCTTGATCGCCAGCTCCTCGGTCTTCTCGTAAAGCATCGCGTTCGAGATCGCAGACGACGCCAGCGTCGCGATCGCGTCCAGCAGCCTCAGGTCATCATGACTAAAAACATTCGGCCGAGTGGCATGAATGGCAAGGGTTCCCGCGACGCGGCCTTCATGAAAAAGGGGCGCGACGATCAAACTGCGAACATTATCTTTTTTTTCTGCGTCGCTCAGAACAAAACGGAAGTCCTCCTGAGTATCCATGACGATCAGCCGTTTTCGATTTTTGATACACCAGAAATCAAACAAGTCTCCCTGTTTAGCGGCCCAGTTACCTACCGGGCGGAGACGCCGCCTTGCGACAATCGGAAGTTTCTGCTCCTCCCCATGAGCCAAAGCCACTTTCGCAAAATCCCCGCGCGGAATAAAATCCATCGCGCGATCAACCGCCTTCTGCGCAAGATCAGCCCACGAGAGACTGACCGTCAACTCTTCGGCAAGCTTGCGCAGATTATAATACGTCGAATATTTTTCAAAAAAAGTGCTGATCCCTTCGCCCTTGGCCTTGAAGGCTATCGCAAGATTGTTAGTCTCATCCTCGCACTTCTCCTGCTCGATCTCGACCATCGCGATCTGGTTCTCAAAACGCTGCTCCGTGCGGAAAAGAGCCACCATGATGGATCCGTAGACAAGAAAAACCCAGAGAAACACCGGAACCTTGGTGATCGATACGACGAAAAAAACGAGAGGGACAAGAAATATCACCACCAATAAATTCACGCCAACCCATTTGAAACGCCACCAAGTCGTAAAAAGAGGCAAGGAGAAGGCGGTCAGAAGCAACGCAATGCGCTGGAGATGGGTCTCGGGAATTTCGGTGTTCTTAAGCTGGACAAGCGAATAGATGAGAAAGTAGGTGAGAAAAAATAC
>JBAXGK010000343.1:0-2367 GCA_037139435.1 Candidatus Omnitrophota bacterium
ACCGAGTTCTTGGATTCGCTGGTCGATGTTGGAAGAGGCTTCGCTCACTCGGCCGCGGACTCAATGGCGTCGCGAATGGCGAGCACCCGTCGAGCTTCATCGACGTGGAGGTTCTCAATCATGCGGCCATCAACGGTGACAACACCACGGCCATCTCGCTCGGCCTCTTCAAAGGCGGCAATGATGCGAATGGCGAGTTCGATCTCTTGAGGTTCAGGTGAGAACGCTTCGTTGCAAAACTTTCCGGGGTAATACGCTCGGAGATCCCTTTGGCTTCGCGAACTTTATTGGCGATCGCCATGACCTTCTTTACCGTCTCTTGATCATTTTCAAGAATATCAAGCACCCGATCGTGCTTCCACATATAGCTATCAAAACCTTCTTCGGCGGCATTCAGGAACAGGCTCATGAACGTTCCGATATCATTCCGACGGGAAAAGAGAAAGCCTTGGCCCGACCCTGTTGTAGGGTTCAAGACCCGCATTTCACGCTCGGCATGAAGGATCGCCGTTTGAACCTTGCTCGGATCTTTCAAAAATTCATTCATCCGCTGGGTCACCTTGCCAATTTGTTCTACGTCCAGCAACGGATTCAACCACATGTGCTGCGTCAGCCCGTTCGCGACAGCACCATTAAAGTCTTCATTGCGGATACCATACCGGAGCTCGGGGACTTGTTTGAGAAGTGCCTCTGAAAACTGTTGCGTAGAATTCGCTTTAGTAATGTCTGGCAACGTTTCCCCAAAGAATTTGCGGATCTTTTCGGCATCCTTCGGCGTTCCGTCTTCATTAAATAACTCTTTCCAGGTCTCGTAATCTTCCATGATGCTTTCCGCGATCCCCATCAACCAGGCCATTCCCTTCCCGGTAGAATCCCAGGGGTTCAGGACACCATAGGGATAAAATTCCTTAAGTGACGGATAAAGATTGAAGCTGATATCGATCAGCGTCTCCGTTTCACGGACCCGATCTTCGCGAGGACGCTCTTGCAATGTTTGCAACTCGAAGGGATCCGAAAATTGATATCCTTCGATCCTGTGCTGGAGGGCCTGCGCCATTCCGTGCGGCAAGGATTCCCGGAGTTGGATTTTTTTGACTTCCCGCCGCGGGATGAGCACGCTCAAAGCGCTATCCAATTCTGTTTTTTTCAGCTCAAGCTCCGCCCGTTTTTCCGGGGAAAGACCCATCACCGCAAGTTGTTTTACGATGGCATCCCGTTCGGCTTCCAAACTATTGGCGTAGGAGATAACACGGTGCCCCATAAGCTCGACAGGAACCCCTCCCATGACACGGTCGGTCGCCTTCGTGACTTTGTCCTTAAGCCGCCGGACCTCTCTGGCGCGAGCTAACTCAACCGTTTCATTGATAGCTGTTTCTCCGGGAGCCCTTCGGCGGAACATATCCTCCAACCTTGCCGAGATCATGGCAACGTCCGCCAAGTGAAAATCCATGTCCGGACGGATATGCTTACCCGTGAAATAGCCTTCGACTGCATCCGCACCTTGGACTTCCCTCCCGAGTTCGATCTTCAGAGTCTCCTGCGCAATGGCGATCCCTCGACGCACTTCGGTGGAAGGAACTCTAAAAAACTCGACATAAAAACCCAAATTATTCAAACTGAACTGCGCCGCAACCGATTCCACCTGCTCCCGGTGCGACATGACAATCGGTTTGCCTTCCGTATCCATGGCCGGCTGGCCATTGGCACCTTGAACAACACCGGAACCGTTCAGGGTTTCAACCGTCATTGGCAACCCTTTTTTCTGGGCATACAGCGACCAAGTGAACAAAATCCAGTCGTCCGCATCGTTAATATCGTGGCGATGCCACTTGTACGGACTGCCAGCCTCAGCAACGGCCTTTTTAGCATCCCACAATCCGTGGAGCACCGGAGTCCAATACTTTACCCAATCCCCGTCCTTGGGAGTTCCAATCTGTTCCTGAAAGAAGGGATTTTGTTCGGACATCATGGCCATGAAAGCAAACCGGCTGAACAAATCCAAGCGCTTTAGGTCGACCCCCTGTTTTTCCATTTCCTGTCTATCGCGATCGAACATCGGGGCGGACTTTTCAACGGTTGACCAGAGGCTGCCAAGGGTTTCTCCTTTTTCCAGGAGCGTACCCAGATAATCGCCCACCGAGCCTTTTTCTTTTGCGGACTTCCAAAAACTGATCGTGTATTCCAACCACTTCTTGGCGTCGATATTCCTTTGTGCAGCATACCGCCCTACAACATTTGAAAATAATGTCCGAACTTTGAGAGCATCCTCGCGACTCGCACGAAGGCTCGCAGCAGCAAGGCTCGCCTCCTGAGCTTCTTTTTTCTTCGACACCGCTTTTTCAAGATCGGACGCAGCGGCGGCTTTCA
>JBAXGK010000344.1:0-2365 GCA_037139435.1 Candidatus Omnitrophota bacterium
TGTCGGTCAGGATCGGCCGGTCCCAGGCCATGAATTTATGGAGTCCTTTGAGCTTTTGGATCACCTCGAGACCGGGGCGGATATAGAGATGATAGGCATTCGAGAGAATGATCTCGGAGCCGGACTCCTTGAGGTCGCGCGGCAGCACGGCTTTGACCGTCCCTTGAGTTCCCACCGGCATGAAGACCGGCGTCTCAAAACTCCCGTGCGCCGTCGTCACCTTCCCGACCCGCGCTTCGCATTTTTTGTCTTTCGTTTCTAGTTTGAAGCCGAATTTTTTCATAATTCCTTTATGCAATGAACATGGCGTCACCGCCCTGATCTCGATTGATCTTCAAAGTGATCAGGATTGCTCGCCATGCTTACGAAATCAGCATGGCATCGCCATACGATGCAAAGCGATAGTCCAAACTGAGAGCGGTATTATACGCATTCATCAGTTTTTCATAACCTAAAAATGCGGAAACCATGGCCAGAAGCGTGCTTTTGGGCATGTGGAAGTTCGTGATCAGACCGTCGACGATCTTAAAATCATACGGCGGATAAATGAAAATCGATGTTTTCCCTTTGCCTGCTTTAATTAACGGAAAAGAAGGACTTTTTGTTTCTGTCATCCCCGAATGCTTTAATCGGGGATCCAGAACTGGATTCCCGCCTTCGCGGGAATGACATAGGGGCGTTGCCTGTCCCCCTATTGCGGCTGCCGATTCCAAAGTCCGGACACACGTCGTGCCGCACACAATGACACGCCTCCCCGCACGCTTCGCCGCGTTGATCTTACGCGCGGTGTCTTCCGAAATCTCGAATTCCTCTTCGAACATTTTATGCTCTTCAACATGTTCGACGGTAATCGGCTGAAAAGTCCCGTAACTCACGTGAAGCGTCACATGCGCGATCTCAACGCCCATTCGAGCGAGCTTCTCAAGAAGCACTTTGTCAAAATGAAGTCCCGCGGTCGGTGACGCCACGGCTCCTTCCTCTTTTGCAAAAACCGTCTGGTAGGTCTCATGATCGGCAGGCTGGTCCGGCCGGTCAATATAAGGCGGAAGCGGAACGTGGCCGAATTTCCTGATCTTTCCCTTAACGTCATCACCTTCAAACCGGATCCTCCGCTTTCCGGAGCCCGGCTCCGCGGAAGCCATCACTGTCCCGACAAGCTCACCCTCACCACCTTCTCCCCTTTTGCTAAGGTGGAAAGAACTATGCGAGAAAACGATCCGTTCGCCATCTTTGATCCTGCCACCGGGTTTCAGCAAAGCTTCCCAGATATTCACCTCAAGCTCTTTGAGTAAAAGCGCCTCAATCTTACCGCCCGTGGATTTTTTGCCCAAAAGCCGCGCGGGCAAGACCTTGGTATTATTGAGGATCAAGAGATCGGTCGGCTTCAAAAGTTCCGGAAGCTCACGGAAGATCCTGTGGGAACAGACGCCGCTTGTGCGGTCCACACAAAGAAGCTTCGCGGCCGGCCTGTCCTGTGTCGGAAAGAGAGCGATCTTTTCTTTGGGGAGCGGGTAATCGAGGTCAGATAAAAGCATAGACTACCGACCTGAGACTGGAGACTGAAGACTAAGAAACAAAAAACCCCTCACACACTCCCTCTCCCCGTGGGAGAGGCTAGGTGAGGGCGAATTTTTCCACTGTTGTCCCCGGTCGCTAAGCTCGGTTCTCACGGCTCACTTCCTCGATTTTCTCGCCTTTGAGGATCTCAGGGACTGGGCTCGCGTCAATACGAAGACCGCCGTCATGCTCGATCTTTAAGGTGTAGATGGTCCCCGGAAGGAACATAGAGCCGGGAGCTTCGATCTGAGCATTCTTGATCCCGGCATGTTCGCGCTTCTTGGGATCGAGCGCGTACCCCCAGAATTCTGCCCAGAGTTTCGCTTCAAACTCATTCGCTTTTTCAGAAACCCGGTAGCCGCCCGGGACTTCATTCGCCTTCGTGATCTCAAATTCCTGAGTATTCGCTCCGTCCAGCACAAAAGCTTTCATAAAAAACGCGGCGCTTTTGCCCCGCAAACGATCCCCGGCCTCAACCAACTTATCGCTGAACCGGATCACGAGCGACTGGAACTGGATGATGTTTCCTTCAAAAGTGAAATATTTTGGCTCAAGGGGTTTTCCCTGGGCATCATATTCCAGGAACTTGATCGTGGTTTTGATTTTCTTCGTCGCTTCATCGAATTCGCTTTTGGTGACGAGTACATCCGCCCTGCGCGTCTCCGCGTGAAGCCGCTCGATGATCTTTCGCAACACACGCTCTTTTTGGATCCACTGGCTCACACCGACTCCCGCCAACACCAGCGCGAGGCCCAAGATCCCGATCGAAACCACATTGAATATTTTTGAAGTTTTCATGATACAATCC
>JBAXGK010000345.1:0-2363 GCA_037139435.1 Candidatus Omnitrophota bacterium
GACCTGCTCTTCGAAGCAGGACCAAGCTCCCAGAGCCTCGAACGCTGCCTCCGGGTCTTCTGCCCGCCGAGAGAGACCGGTCCCAATACCTGTCAATTTCCAAGGAGTGGAAATTGGGGCCGTCCTTGTCACCATTCTAGGAATGAAATGAAAGACAAGGACGGAGGCGCGAGGGAGTTTTTCCTCGCGGGGGAAAAACGAGCGGCGAAGAAGGATCCTTAGAAAATTACGAAAAAACGTTAGGGCAGTGCTTTGAGATAGGTTTGGATCATGCTGCGGATGAGGTGAAATTTTTTAGCGGCGAGCCATTCCTTGCGAAAAATACTTGAGCCGACCGCGGCGGCGCTGGCGCCATTCTCGAAAAAGTCCTTCATGTTCTCGGGAGTCACTCCGCCGCAGGCCAGAAGTTCGATCTGGGGGAACGGGCCTTTGATCTCCTTGAAATAGTCCGGTCCGAAACATCCGGCAGGGAATACCTTGACCATGGTTGCTCCACTTTGCCACGCCTCATAGATATTCTGAGGGCTGAGCGCTCCGGGGAAGACAGGGATCTTATTCCGGACACAGTATTCGATCACGGGCGGGACCACGACGGGGCTCACGATGAATGTCGCGCCGGCGCGAAGCGCATCATGGAGATCCTTCAAGGTGAGGACGGTTCCGGCTCCGATCATGAGCTGCGCGCCGTAATGCTTGACCGCGTTTTTGATCAGTCCGGCCGCACCCTCGGTATTCATCGTGATTTCAACCGCTTGGAGGCCGCTGGGCACGATCGCCTCGAACAAAGGCTCCAATTCCGAAGGCGTGATGCCACGCAAGATCCCCAGGAGAGGACGTTTGCGGAATTGGCAGAGATCCACGTTTATACTGTTCTCCATTTAATTTTAGGGGTTAACAGTATTAACCGCATACCCCTAATTTAAAATATGATGCGGTGCTATTCGACCTCAGAGCTCCCGGCGAAGCTGTCATAAAATTCGCGGTAGTTATCTTTCTGGTCGCTTTCGCGAAGTTCCAGCGCGGATTTGGGATGCTCATCCAGGATTCCCGTGATGGCGTAGGGGATCACATAGCCCCACTCGACTTTTTTGCTCAGGGGGATCATTTCTTTGGAGATCACATCCAGGATGGGACGGATATCGAATTTCGGATTCTTGAGGAAGCCTAAGAGCAGCTCCGTCGGACAATTCCCCGCGGCGCGTCCCATACCGAAGATCGTACTGTCCAGATAGTTTGCGTTGTGGATGATGGCCTCGATCGTGTTGCCGAAGGCCAGCTGCTGGTTGTTATGCGCGTGAATACCGATCTCTTTGGTTTTGATGATGCTCTTCGCCTTCTTGATCAGATACTCCACGGTTTCCTGATACAGTGAGCCATTCGAGTCGACCAGATAAACCACATTGCATTTGCATTCCTTCTCAAGCTGTTGAAGGCATTCCGTCAGTTCCACCTCGAGCACTTTGGAGATGGCCATGAGGTTCACCGCGGTTTCGTAACCTTTGTCCGCGAAATGATTGGCAAGGAAGATTGCTTTGTCGACGTCTTTGACATAGCACGCCGTGCGGATCATGGTGACGGGGCTTTCCTTTTTTGGCTTGATGTCATCTAGGTCGACGCGATCCACATCCACCATGACCGAGATCTTGGTTTTGGAGGGGATACCTTCCGTGACTTTTCGGATATCTTCGTCGGAACAGAATTTCCAGGCGCCGTATTTGTCCCCAGGAAAAAGTTTTCTGGAGTTCTTGTAGCCGATCTCCATATAGTCGATCCCAGACTCGGAAACGGACTTGTAGATGGCGCGGACGAAGCGGTCGTCAAAATCATGGTTATTCATCAGCCCGCCGTCGCGAATCGTGCAATCCAATACTTTGATCTGTTCTCGATACATGGGTGACTCCTTTTAATGTGTCATAAAAGCGTTGGTTTCGAATAGATCCTTGAACGAAGAGTCAAGATTCTAGGCTAATCAGGTCAAAACTCAAAACTAAAAATACCGCATTCTGGGACCGCCTTCTGCGGGCATAAACCCGATGGGAGGATCGTGTTTTAGGGTGTGAAAAGGGAAGCATTGCTTCCGCAAAAAATTCTGATACAATACCGCCATCAATTTTGTATTCAGTTCGTTGTCGCGGGGCAGTTCTGCGAAGCAAAGGTAGCCCCGAGAACAAGTTCTGAAAAGTTCGTCGTCGCGGGGTGGAGCAGCTCGGTAGCTCGTTGGGCTCATAACCCAAAGGTCGCAGGTTCAAATCCTGCCCCCGCTACCAAACGCAGAAAGGCCAGCAGGTAAAACTGCTGGCCTTTTTTATGGTGCGCCCGGCAGGGCGCACTTACTTGAGGGTGCAAGTCCCTTACAGGCCCGA
>JBAXGK010000346.1:0-2362 GCA_037139435.1 Candidatus Omnitrophota bacterium
CGTGATAGGCGTTCACGAGTCTCGCGAATTTTTTCTTTTCGGGATGACCTTTTTGGGCCCAATACTGGAAGGCCATCTTGAGCGCGATCTCTACGGCCTCGGACCCCGAGTCAGAATAAAAAACACGGGTAAGTCCTTGGGGAGCGATCGAAATAAGCGCTTCCGCCAGTTCAATGGCCGCAGGATGGGTAAGCCCGAGAAATGTGCTGTGGGAAATTTTTTTCAGCTGCTTTTCGATCGCCCTGTCGAGCTCCTTGACCCGGTGCCCATGAACATTGCACCAAAGGGATGACACCCCGTCGAGATACCGGCGCCCCTCGGTGTCGATCAAGTAACAACCCTCGCCTTTTTCAATGACCGGAAATTCGTCCGTTTGCCAGTCTCGCATTTGAGTAAAAGGGTGCCAAATATATTTTCTGTCTTTTTCGATCAGCGCCTGGGTTTTCATTTTTTTAAATGTTTTCATAGCTCATCTTCTCGATAAAAAGACCCCATTCGCCGTCAAGCTCGCGGGCCTTCTCCTCTGACAGGTTTGCACGGAAATAATTCTCCACATCGCCGCGCGAAAGGGGCCCTATTTGAAGTTCGTACTGAAGATAGTCGCGGAAAAACTTCGAAAAGAAATCGTTTTTTCCATCCAGGAAAAAAGCGGTCAGACTCCAGGCCCTCAAGTAAAATTCCATTTTTTCATCTTTGGCCGGGGACTGATCGTAATGCTCCCAAGCATGGAAAAGATCGAGCGAGCTTTTCAGCTTCCCTTCCTCATAAAGTTCCTGAAGCCATCCGAGGATCTCTTCGACAAGGGGCTTCGCTCCCGCCTTGGCGAGCTTAAAAGACAGATAGTTAGCAAGTCCCTCATCCAAAAATCTTGCCGGTTGTTCCGCGTAAAAACCTCTCAGAAAATAATGAGCAAGCTCATGGGCAAGCGTCCATCGGACATCCGCCCCCGTAAAAAAAACAACGATCTCGCTTTTTCCAATGCTATACGCGCCGGAGGAAAGCTGTTCGGCGGAGAATTTTTTCTCTTTCCACAGCGACTTGTACTCCTCGGGCCGTCCGGCGACGCTGATCCTTAAAAATGGCGCTTCCCCTTTGGGCACGCCAAGGATTTCTTGCAGCAAGGCTTTTTCTTCGCCCATAAGGGCGGTGAGATCCCGGACCAGCGGGTCGCTATAGCTTTGCGGAATATTGGTTATCAGTTCGCCTCCACTAAAAGAAATTTTCCGAGCCTGACTCCAAGGCGGTTCTTTTCCCATGGCCTCAGAGAATTTCTTCAGAGCGCGCACCTCTTCGATGGCCTGTTGAAGTGATGTCTTTTCGTCTTCTTGTAACTTTTCTCCTCTCTGAAGCGCTCGCCGGTAAACCTCGATCGCCTTGTCAAAGTTTCTCTCTCCGATTAAAGTTTGCGCATAAGCCTCATAAATGCTCGTGTCTTCCGGGTTATCTTGTAGAAGCTTTTCAAAGGAGGCAGCACCCACCACATCCCTCGTTCTACGTTCCGGCAGACCGCTTTCGGTCGCACACCCGCTTAAAATAAGCGAGAGGATCAGAAGAGCCGCCCATTTCCCCGAGAGAAAGCTCGCGATTTTCTTTTGGCTAAGTTCGGTCATGACACAAAGTTTTTTCTTTCGCAAAGGCCTTCATCAGTCTCACAATGTCCTGATCGGTATGAGCGGCGGAGACGGTAATCCGCAAGCGGGCCTTGCCCTTCGGCACGGTCGGGTAACGTACGGCGGGGATGAAGATTCCTTGAGCGAGAAGTCTTTCGAAAGCCTCCGTCGCTTTTCCTTCAGCTCCTAGCATAACCGGAATGATCGCAGATTCGGGTTTTGCGAGCCGGAAACCAAGCCCTGTGAGCCCTTGATGGACCTTGCGAATATTTTCCCAAAGCCTTTTAAGGAGCGCCGGCTCTTCCTCGATCACGCAAAAAGCTTCGCGCGCGGCTTCACAAAGAACGGGTGGAAGCGCGGTAGCAAAAATGAACGGCCGGGCGAAATTGACCAGATAGTCGATCAGGATCCTGTCTGCGGCCACAAACCCGCCAAGCCCGCCGATCGCCTTGGAAAGCGTCCCCATGATCACGTCGATACCCTTTGAAAACCTCGAGGTCGCCCCGGGACCGCTCTTCCCGAACACGCCTGTGCCGTGCGCGTCATCCACGATGAGCAGCGCGTCATGTTTTTTTTTGAGGCGTATCATTTCTTTGAGGTCCGCCCGGTCTCCGTCCATACCGAAAACGTTTTCCGTAACAAGAATCTTCCGTCGCGCCGTGCATTTCTTCAGTATCTCTTCACATTTCTCATAGTTTTTATGCGGAAAAACTCTCATCTCGGCTCCGGAAAGCCTCGCACCATCGATCAAG
>JBAXGK010000347.1:0-2340 GCA_037139435.1 Candidatus Omnitrophota bacterium
AAGAAAGCTGCCTGGATAAGAAGATTGATGGGCTTACCCCATATTAATGGCACAACAAAGACATGAAAGAGTTCGGCAGCTAAAAAGAAACTCCAAATAAACATCAGACTAATTGGAAATAGTTTTAGTCCTATTTTCATCCCACAACCCCCTCCTTTGTTCCCGTGCTTCTTTGCTTGAACTGCGCTTGGATCGTTTTACCTTCATGGGAACCCAGCGTTCATCACCAACTCCAATTAACATCCATCACTTTTACTCGCAAGCCCTCTACTTCTTTCGCTCGGCTATAGGGATATTGTCCCTGACTCTTAGTATCCAAAGACCCAAACAAAGCTTTATTGTAACGATTGAGATGGATCCTGTACTTTCTCTCTTCCTTGGCGGGGATGCTTTCAGACAAAGCCTTCTTGATGATGTTCTTCTGTATGAGAACCCCGTCCTTGGCGTAGTAAGAAATTTCCAAACTCGCGTTTTCAACTTTTCTATGGTCGTTATTTTTTAATCCGATGGAAAGCGCCATATTCCCGTTTTCGCCCTGCCCTTCTTGGGGCTGAGGATCGATCGACGCGTTTGTCACCTCAACCGAACCATCCTGAGCAAAGCCTAGCGAAGCGCCTAAAAATATCAGGCAGATAAACAAAATCGTTGTCGTCGTCTTCATCCCCACAACCCCCTCCTGTTTCTCTTGTCCCGGCGAATGTTAGAATCCATACTTTTTAAAACTTGGCGTATCCTCGAAAAGATTGCTGGTGCAATACAGGGTCTTCCCATTCGAGATCCCTTCTTTCTCTCCTATGCCAACGGTAACTCTGATGATTTTAAGCAAATCATCGCCCGAGTTCTTTGGCAGTCTTCCAACGCTATAATTGATATGGTCAAAACAACTCGTTATGACCAATGTGTTCCGCTCGGAGGAAGAAGAAAGCGTTGGTGGCGCAATAATATCTTTATATTTCTTTAAAATATTGGCACACGTTTTCTCATCGGGTTCCCCCAATAACATGACCGTTATGGTAATAGTATTTTCCTCGAAGGAGTAGACCACGCCCCCCGCTCCAGGGTCTTGCAATTTAAGATTCATGCCTTTTAGTTCATTCATCAAGGTCGGAATCCAATCGGTTTTGTTGAAATCGCGCATCCGCATCATGCCGATATCAAACAGACTCGCCGGCTCATCCATAAGCGAGCTTACCGAGGATATGGGCTCGGCTTTTAACGAAGCTGCGCAAAATAGACTCAGCAACGTTATCGCAAGAAAGACCTTCGCTTTGATTTTCATCCCCCCCCCACCCTTCTGTTCCCGTGATTCCTTCTGGAAAGTCATAAATTACAGACCCCCGTAAAGCTCTAGCGGTTTTCCACTCTCATCATCCACCACGACACTAAAATGAGCCCCTGGGGTAGGAGGAATCTTTGAAAAACCAACTAACCAAGCACCACTTTGTTTATCAAAAAACGCTTCAGGTTCTTGGTGTTGGAAAAGATTCTTCCCTTTTTCCTGAGCGAACTTCTTTGCAACTTCAATTACCTGTGCCTGCGACATACGGGCTTGCTTGACCTCCGAAGAAGACAGCTCGGCATGCTCCTTCTGGAACTTCAGTGATTCTTCCACAATGGCATCAAATCCTTTTCTGAAATCAAGATACCATTTCTCATCATTAGCAAGAACCTCCGCCCATTTCCTCCCCTGTAACGCCTCTATCCCATGGGATGTAACTACTGAATTTGGGGTTGGCTTATCTCCTCGATGCCAGGAACCTAAATCCAATATCTCCTTACCGTGAATGAAAATTACTTTCGTATAGCCAGCGTCAGGTCCCCAATTATGCATTTGGGCATCTTTGAATAATGGGCGGTTGCGTTGCCAAAGTCCTGAAAGGAATTCCTCAGCATCTTTGGTTTTGCCATTAATCTCAACGATCGTCTTTGGTGAATAGTCTAGCGAAGTGCCAGGCGGAGGCATTCCATAATGCTCTTCGATTTTTAGAGATATTGTCTGCTCATCATTATTTTTCAGACCCAAGCTCATTAAAACGCAACCGATCAGCACTATCGGCAGAATATCCTTCCCTTTGATTTTCATTCCACAAACCCCGCCTATTTTCTCTCGCTTGTCATTGACTGCTCTTTCTCATATTTTAAAGCGCTTGGCTCTGTAAAAGCCCCGGTCAGTCCTTGCCTTGGTTGTTTAACAGGCTCACGACATCCGTCAGATAAATTCTAAAAACTCCAGGTTCATGATAAATTTCTATGTAAGATTCTTTCAAGTAATCTTCGCCTATCCCAAAAAAATACTTCCTTTCCCCGTTTTCCCCCTTATCCTCACTGCTTTCTATAGTC
>JBAXGK010000348.1:0-2331 GCA_037139435.1 Candidatus Omnitrophota bacterium
CTCGCTTTCATGGGGCAAGTTTCCCAGGAGCTTCTTGAGAAGTGGGGTCTGAAAGAACCCGTCTATTATGCGGAGATCTCACTTGAAAAACTTATCGCGCCGGCGCAGAAGGTCCGCACTTTCAAAGAATGGCCAAAATATCCAGCGATTGAACGGGACCTCTCGATCGTTGTGAAGGACGCTGTCAAAAGCGGGGACCTGATGGGGGAGATCCGCGGTTTGGGGCAGGGACTTATTCGAGAGGTGGAACTTTTCGATCTTTTTCGAGGGAAGCGCGTCCCCGAAGGATGCAAAAATCTTGCCTTTCGAGTCGTGTACCAATCTCTCGAGCGAACGCTTGTTTCCGACGAGGTCCAGAAAGTGCACGAGAAGATCGCCCAAACGCTTGTCCAGAAGTACCAAGCCGTTTTTCAGGCCTAATCTGTTCGCGCAACGCTCAACGCACAACGCGCAACGGATTTGCGGCGGGTTTTTTACGTTGTGCGTTGCGCGTTGTCCGTTGCGCCGCCTAGAAACTTTCGTTTTATTGCCGCCAAGTCATGAAAAATAGCGATCCATCCGATGAGTTGTTTTCCCAGTCCGAAGTCGAAGCCTCTCTTCAAGTGCCACCAGACGCGCCGCTTGCGGTCAGGATGCGGCCCGCCACAATCGATGAGATCATCGGCCAGGAACATCTTCTCGGGCCCGGCAAGCTGCTTCGCAGGACGCTTGAGTCTGATCGCCTGTCCTCGCTTATTCTTTATGGACCTCCGGGTACCGGCAAGACGACGCTTGCTCTTGTGATCGCCAGAACCACCTCAGCGCGCTATATTTCGATCAACGCGGTTCTCTCCAATGTTGCCGAGATGCGCAAGATCCAGGAGGAAGCTCGCAAGCTTTTGCGCCACTCCAAACGCAAGACCGTCCTTTTTATTGACGAGATCCACCGTTTTAATAAAGCCCAGCAGGACATTTTGATGCCTGATGTGGAATCGGGTGTCATCATTTTGATTGGAGCTACAACCCAGAATCCGTCATTCGCGATACGGGGACCGCTTCTTTCCCGTTCGATCGTTTGCGAGCTTAAGCCTCACGACGAATCCCATTTGATCCGGATCATGAAGCGGGCCCTAAGCGATAAGGATCGTGGTCTCGGGAATCTCAAGCTTGAGATCGAGCCGGCGGCGCTTGAGCATATTGCGCGGCAGGCCTCGGGCGATGCGCGCCGGGCCTTGAATGCGCTTGATGTTGGCGCGATGACAACGCCTCCGGATGAAAAGGGGCTCATTCACTTCACAGCAGCCGTGGCAGAAGAATCGTGTCAAAAAAAGATCGTTCAGTATGACTGGGACGAAGATTTTCATTACGATACTATTAGCGCCTTCATTAAAAGTCTTCGCGGCTCGGATGTGAATGCCGCGATCTATTGGCTCGCGAAAATGCTTTACGCGGGGGAGGACCCACGGTTCATTGTTCGGCGCCTTGTGATTTTTGCAAGTGAAGACATCGGAAATGCCGACCCTCAGGCTTTGATCCTTGCGACGAGCGGATTTACAGCTGTTGAATTTGTCGGGATGCCGGAGGCGCGCATCATCCTCGCTCAAGTTGTGACTTACCTCGCGCTTGCTCCCAAGAGTAACGCCAGCTATATGGCCATTGAGCGTGCGACGGAAGATGTTCAGAGTCAGAAAACGGAGCAGGTTCCTCAGCATCTCCGCTCCTCGGCCTATCAGGGAGCTATGGGCCAGGAGCACGGAAAAGCCTATATTTATCCGCATGATCATCCCGGCAAAAAAATCAACCAGGAATATCTTTCCAAGCCCGCCAAGTATTATCAGCCCTAGCTCTGATTGTAAATAAGAGGGTGGGGTTGCCATTGATCTGGTCTTTGTTGATAGTTCCGCTTGCTCCTTTCAGGTTTTCCCTTCCCCTGGCCCCCCTTGAAGATGGTTTATCTCTCCTGGCGTGTGGTCTAATAGTGGCTATATCTATATTAAATATTGATTATTAATCAATATTTAGTATACTCTCATTAGTTGTATTCTGGCCGGAGCTTGGGCTTATCTGGGGCGCCAGGCCTACTAGCTTCTTGAGGGGACCATTGCTCGGTTCGGCTTATAATCGTGCTAAAATGGCGCATATTTATTTATATATTGCTAGTAAATGTTATTGTAAGCATGAAAAACAAATAAAATGAGTCAAGCTATTGACAATAGAGCGTGATGAGGTTATGTTTTTATTAGGAAGTAATAAAAGTAGTTTTAAAAATGATATAAATACTGAATCAAAGGAGATGCGAAAATGACCCACGATCTATACGGAATTCGAAATGCAAAAATGAACGGCCGGGGC
>JBAXGK010000349.1:0-2330 GCA_037139435.1 Candidatus Omnitrophota bacterium
GACAGCGTAGAAAATCTTTATACAGTCTGGCCCTCGCTCTGGCCGGCTTCACGCTTCTTTATCTGACGCGCTGCCGCGGTCCAGTGGTGGCGCTTGTGGCCAGCTTGGGGATCCTTTTTATCTACAAGCGCTGGTTCAAGGTCCTTGGGATCGCCTTAGTGCTCGCTCTCGCGTTGGTGGCGGCCGCGCCTCGGCGGGTTATCATTCATCAGGATGCGCAGGGCAAGGAGCAATCCATTGTCGAACGGTTTGAGCTATGGAAGCGCGCGCTGGATGTCATCGAAGCCAAGCCCTGGACCGGGACAGGGATCAACACCTACAATGTTGCTCATGAGAAGTACGACAAAGAACAGAATTGGCGGGTGCGCGGCTATTATGCCCATAACGGCTACCTCCAGCTTGCCGCCGAGATCGGTCTTCCCGGCGTCTTCTTCTTCCTGCTATTCCTGTTCATGTTCTTTAGGAAGGTTCTGCGCGCCCTGGGCCCCATCCGCGGCTCGCCTGAGGAAACGACTCGTTTGGGGATTCTGACGGGACTCTTGGCCTTTCTGATCTATGCCGCCTTCGATAACAACCTCCAGAGTCCGCCGTCCCTGATGTTCTTCTGGTTCTTCGCCGGCATCCTGATGGCACGCCAAAGCGCCTTAAACCGGACGCCGTCCACAGGGAGAGGTTAACAACATCTTACGTCTCCCGCCGGACGGCGTCCCGTTAGCAATCCCTCATTTTCCGTGAAATGTCGTATCTTCCGTCACGGTTTTAGTGTAGAATTCCTCTCTAGAAAGGCCTAGTTTTCCAGTAATTTTTTTCTTCATAAGAATGGTTCATATGAGCTCACGAAGGTTGAAAAAAGCACGTATCTTCTTACGCCCAAAGGTATTAAGAGATAAACGCGCTTTTCGCATCATTTTCTTTTAAAGTAAATGGCACCCAAACAATTGATGGGGGAATGAAATGCAAGAACAAAACCAGGAATTTGAGCAAGAGTTGAACCTTCGTGAATACATCGAAATAATAATAAAAAGAAAGAAACTGATCCTCGCAATTTTCTGCGTATCCGTAATCGCCACGGTGGCAATAAGCCTTATCACGCCTAAGAATTACGAGGTTTCCATGCTTATTGAACCTCCCATCGCGGGCATTAGCGCCTCTGGAGCTCCTATTTTTTTGGATTCGCCGCTGAACATGAAAGCCATAATTGACGGGGGGGCTTTTGACTCGAAGGTCGTTAAAGCATTGGAGCTGGATCCTCGGAAAACCGCCGTCAAACTTAAAGTTTCTCAACCCAAGGATTCGTCAGTTTTAAAAGTTGCCTTGAATGAACCCAAAATTAAGGTCGAACTTCGCATTACGATTTTAAACCGGTTTTTCGAGGAGATGAGCAGTTATTACAAAGATATCATTGAGTCCAAAAAAAACGATGTGGACAGGATGGTCTCCGTTGTTTCCAACGGGATTAAGGGTATGAACGATTCGATAAAGATGAATGAGGCGAGTCTGAAGATAGTCGAGTCGCAGGAAAATGAATTAATGAGCGTGCTTAAAGACACCAAGACCAATACCGAACAACTCCTCATTGAGAGAAAAGCGCTCTTGGAAAAGAAAGCCCCCGTGGACGACATATCGTCCTTGCTTTACACAAACACCATACAGCAAAACATCACCTACTTTAACCAGATAAATAACCAGCTAGCTGAAATTAAGACAAAAAAAGAGCGCGTGGCGAATGACGCTAAAATCCTGCGGAATAAAATTAATAACTCTGTCCTCGAGATAGAACGGTTGAAAGCCGCCCAAAAAACCATTCGCAATATGGGGCTGCCTAAGGAGCCGCAAGTTTCATTGCAGCCGATTGGCGCAGGCAGGATGCAAGCCGTTGTTCTTGCCGGGGTGTTGAGTTTAATCCTTGGAGCATTCCTTGCGTTTTTTATAGAATATTGGCAGAAAACAAAAAAAGCGGGCTAAAAGATTTTTAGGCGCGATTTTAATCCCGCCAGTCCAGCAGTCCCGACGAAAACCACGACCTGAGTGCAAGTTAATCCCCTGGTCCGTGTAAAAAAGGTCTGGCGAATTCAAATTGAATCACGTTTTAGATTCGTAATAGGAATTTTTAGGAGAACGTAAAAACATGAATCGAACGATTGCGGTGGTTGGCATGGGATACTGGGGTCGGAATCTCGTGCGGAACTTCTATGAACTGGGAGCGCTCCACACGATTTGCGACTCGAACCACGGGCTGAAAGAATCCTGTAGTGATAAGTACCCTCAGTCGGAATTCTGCACCGACTATGCGGCGGTGCTTGGCAATGGCGCGATAAAGGCCGTCGTTC
>JBAXGK010000350.1:0-2328 GCA_037139435.1 Candidatus Omnitrophota bacterium
CTTTCCGCCACCGGAAAAACGGGCCGGAGGATTCTCTCCGAATGTGGCTTCCACCTGGATCGTTTCCGTAAAGGTCGGGCTGGTATAATCCGAGAGGAAATCAAAACCGGTCCAATAACCCCTGATGTGTTCAAAGATCCATCGCTGTTCTTGGGGATCACGACGATCATCAAAAATGAGCGCCCCCTTTTCAAGCTCCAAACGATCGATCCGAACGCGCCAGGAATCTTCTCCGATATTGTCGGGGTGGGGCATCGCGCGCGGAGGGAGCGGCGGGCCGTCGACATCAAGCCCCATGTTGTGATACCAATGTTTGACATTGGTACGCGACCCTTCAGGCGTCATGTAGCTCTCGATCGCAAATACCACTTCTTTGAAATGGGCCTTTCGGATCCGGATAAATTTGTGCTTGAGCACCCTAAGGTCCAGCTCAATCTCGATCTCTTTGCATGTAAAATGATCCTTCCTTTTGAACCCCGGAGGATTAAGAATCTCGAGTTTTTTAACGCTTACGCGCGAAAAAAACGGGGAAATACTCATACCTTCGATATGAACCGGCATGTCAAAGACCCGGGTCATCACTTTTTCTAAAAAGGGTTCGGCCACCATCCCCAGGACCCTGGCGTGAAGCATCCAAAGAACCCCCAACACCATCAAAGTAAAAAAAAGAGGCCTGAACTTCTTCATCGAGGATTCAACCCTTTCCGGAAGATCTCTTCTTGCGCATAGATTTCTTTCAGTCTCCCGGCGTCCTCCGGACCTAAGCTCGGCTGTAGAGATGCCGAGGCATTTCCAAGCACTTGTGTTCGAGTTTTAGCTCCGGCAATCACCGTCGAGACCGCCCCGAATGTTAGCGGAAACTCCAGGGCTACTTTTAACAGGCTTGCGTTCCCGAACTTAAATGTTTTTTGGATAAGCTGAATCTTTTGCCAATCGGCTTCCCGCTTTTCAGGAACCCACCGGCGGCGATGATCATCCTTAGGGAATTCATGCGAGGGCTCATATTTCCCGCTCAGGAGTCCCGAGGCCAACGGCTCCCGGACAATCACCCCAACATCTTTTTTCTCCGCTTCCGGCAAGACCTTCGCGGCCATGCGTTGATCCAATAGATTGAAGATGATCTGGATCGCCTGAACCCGCGGGTCTTCGAGCACCGCCAGTGCCTCTGCCTCCGTATGAACCGAGATCCCGATAAAACGGATCTTCCCTTCTCTCTTCAGCCCTTCCAAAACGCTTACCAGATCCCCTTTCTGGATCAGCTCCAGAGAAGGATTGTGCAGCTGAAAAAGATCGATCACATCTGTCCCGAGACGCTTGAGACTTTGTTCGCAAGCAAAGCGGATATAGCCACTGTCAAAATTTTTCCGGTGCCCGGCGTGGTTGAGCTTTTCGGACGATCCCGTCATGAGAGAAGCGGGTTTTTGCGAGGGCATGTAAAAATCCCAACCGCACTTCGTGGCCAGCGTCAAGCGATCGCGTGACCTGCTTTTTAGGAATTTCCCGAGAAGTTCTTCACTGTGCCCTTCTCCGTACGTATCCGCCGTATCGAAGAAATTGACTCCCAAATCCCATGCCGCCGCTAGGGCTTCGAGGGAATCTTTGTCACGGACCGGACCGTAAGCGTTTCCACCGATGGCCCAACAGCCAAAACCGATCTCGGAAATACGCAAACCCGTTTTTCCCAAACGGCGCTCTTTCATAGGAGGGACCCTGGCTCCAATCCCGGAAACTGAGCAGAGGAGGGGATGATCGAACAGTTACTTCGGAAAAATTTCGTCAATGGCTTTTTGGATCTTGTCCTGAGCCTGAAAACCGACGAGTTGCTTCGCAACTTCTCCGTCCTTGAAGAAAATGACCGTCGGAATACCCTGGACCCCGTATTTCTGAGGCGTGTTCGGGTTCTCATCCACATTCATTTTCCCGACGACAATGCGGCCCGCGTTGGCCACCGCGATCTTTTCGACCACAGGACCGAGCATCCGGCAGGGGCCACACCATTCGGCCCAAAAATCAACTAGGACGGGTTGTGTGGATTGAAGCACTTCAGCTTGAAAATTCGCATCGGTAAGGGTTTTTTCTTTGCTCATGGATCGACTCCTTATGGAAGATAGCGGCGATGATCTTGTTGTAACGGAGCCGTCCCAATACCTATCAATTTCAACTGTGTTGAAATTGGGGCGGCACTAATTACCCGTTATTTCAAAAATTAACGAGAATTAAGTGCCGTAATATACACCGAACACAGGGTTCTGTCCACACGACCGGAAGCCTCTACTGGGAATGATACCATTGATCGTTACCCCCTGTGTGCAAGCGGGGCGGTAAAGA
>JBAXGK010000351.1:0-2326 GCA_037139435.1 Candidatus Omnitrophota bacterium
TTCTTTCAGCCTCTGCTCGGTCTTCAAGCATGTGAAGCTCATCGTATTCGATGCCGCAGTCATTCACTTCCCGCTTCGTAGCTTCCATGTTTTCAGCGGAGCGTGTTCTGGAAGTCACAACGAACACTTTTCCCCCTGACTTCCTGACAGCTCGTGAAAGCAGGCTGAAGAACTCCGGCCTCTCGGTTATCGTGCCATCAATGTCGAAGCAAACCTTCATCCCCGCAACCCCTCCCAGTCCGCATTCATTACTTTCTTAATATCAGCTTTGCAGTCAGCACCACTTCATTGTTCTCCCAGGGCTTCTCCGCCAGGGCCTTTATCCTGTCCTTGATCTGTCTTGGCGTAAACAACTCCCACCCCTTTTTAGCAAAATGGGAAGCAAGACGCTTTTCGTCATCTGAATATATCTTGCCGGCAGCCAGCCCGAATTTGACCTTGGTGTTCCGAAGCGCAAGCCCCTTGGCCTGATAAAGCTTCAGCAATCGCCGGCTGACAATGCGCTGAAACATTTTATCCGTAAAGAGACGGTAACGCTTTGAATCCTCTCTTCCGCCCACAAAGCTTTGATACCTAACACCATACGAATCAAGAAACGACTTGGATTCAATGAGTAACAATTTGTTCTTCCTGGGGTTATAGGCTACAAGACCCACCTCAGGCGTCGGCATTGACGGGAGACCCATTGCCCGCTTATCGTTTCTGGAAATGGGCACTTTGACGGACCTGCGAACCCAATACCCTTCTTCCTGAAGGAAAAGCGCCACGATCGATTCAAATGCATCCATAGATATAACTCCCCTTAATTTCGATAACAGTTTCTAAGTTCGTCGCTTCATCAGCGAAACCAGCTGGACGGAAGTGTCTGATTGATCGACTGGCGGGTCCCGTCCGATAGAGGTTCTTTATCTTTTGCCTTTGATGAAGCCTGAGATCCTTGCGAAGCACCGCCGGCGTTTAAACGCCGCATAACCTCCGCGACCGTGAGGATCCTGCCCACGTGAGAGCGAATGTGAAATACCAAGGTGCTAAAATCGTCTGAGGCAACCTCGATATCCTTAGGCTTAGGATGAGCCCGGCAGAATTTGATAATGGCGTTATCAGCGCCCTGGTCCCCTTTCGCAAAGAAAACCTTCACGGAGCGGTCCGAGAGCTCGGGAGCGGAGCGCTCCGCAGAGCCGTCAAAATAGATCCGGACCTCAAGCCCCTTTTTCCCGGAACATAGTCTTTTTGCAAGGCGAACGAGCTCCTCGCGGTGCCCGCGGCGGGCATCTTCATCAGCCATGTCCCGTTTTGGATTCGTCGCAAGCCCGCGGGCGATCACATTGTATCCGTCGATCACGAGAACATTCATTCCAAGGCCCTGTTTGTTAAGACTTCTTCTTGAACGTTTTTCCGCACTCTGGGCATTCTACTTCTTCATCGAGCAGCAGACTGCTAGAAACTTCTGCTCTACAATGAGGGCAGGTCACTACATCGGCCCCCATGGTGGCGTCGAACTCGAAAAACTCATCGAGAGGGTCCGTCATGACGACGCCTGTCCGCCTTTAAAGGAAATTACAGCTTCCTTGATGATCTTGGGGTTTTTCTTAGATGAGGCTGGAGCACTCCTCGGAGTCGTAGATGAGTGAGCCACATCATCAAACGCGAAGCCGACAGACTCCAAAGCGATTCTTTGCTTTCGACCGAGCCCATTTTTTTCACTAAGGAACTCTCTAAAATCGACTTTCTGTCTTACCTCAGCAAGCTCCAGAAACTCAGGCAATAGCATCAGCACCTTTCCGCCGCCCGTGGACGGCTCACAAGAACAGTTCTGATCCATCAAGCTTTGCCTTACGCGTGAGCGCAATGATTCGATATCTTCCATGATGAGCTCCTTTATTTTTCATGTTGCCTGAATGACTTCTAAACTTTTTCTCTGGTCTTTTCGTCTGCAGCGGCGTCGCCTGGCAGTTCCAGGATCTGTATCGGCGGCAAAGAGGCCCCGGCAACGCCCTCAAGATCACCATACATCCCCGCGGTATTGGAGATGACCCTTTCAATCTGCTTTGCCCGCTTTTCCCAGATACGCTGAAGGGACCGTTTTTCCGCTTCGAGATCTTCATGCATGGTGCGAAATGCCTCAATGATGGCCGTGACGCGGTTTTTAAATTCGGGGCCGGTCACATAGCGATAGATAAGGTCTTTCTTGTCGTCTTTGCCACTCTCAACTTCTTTGGCATTAGCTGTCTGGATAAGGGCCATTCGAAGAGCTAGCGCCAAGCTTAATGCGGACGGAATATCCGTCACCCAAACACCGTTGATCTGCCGGAAATGATGGAAGCCC
>JBAXGK010000352.1:0-2310 GCA_037139435.1 Candidatus Omnitrophota bacterium
TTCCTCAACCCCCGCATATAATGGTTTCTGGATGAAGTTGAATGGCGAGGATGCAACCGCTTACAACACCCTCAATTTTTATGTGAAAGGTGATGCAAAAGAGGGTTACACCAAGCGTTTCAAGATTGAGCTGCAGGACATAAAGAGAAAGCCTTCCTCTTATCTTGTGAGCGGCGTCACGGACAAGTGGCAGAAGATTTCCATTCCGCTTGAGAAATTCAGCGGGATTGAGAACTGGAATGCCCTCATTGAACTCGTCCTTGTTTTTGATGACGTTAATGCCGACCCCAAATGCGGGACAATTTATCTGGATCAGTTTTTCCTGTCGAGGGAATAACCCTTAGCCGGTCCATTTCGGCAGGGAAGTCACACCAATTTACACCGTGATGGATAAGCGGAGTTTAGCTAAGTCATGAACAAACGTTTCCCCGTTCTTCTTTTACTGGCCATGGTCCTCTGCACTACCAGTGTGAGTGCTGAGGAGCAGACAGTCACAGGCCCCGATCCATTTCCATTAAACAAGGGTTCGATCTACGCCTATAGCGATGACAAGATCCCGGATGTCTGCTTTTTCCCGTCCGATAAAGCCCGGTGGGATGGTTTCAAGGTGATGGCGGCGGACTGGAAGAAGCTTACGGATTATCAGAAAAGCATGTTCATCAGCGATGCTGCCGGTGAGATTGAGCGGAATGAGGACGTTACGGTGGATCTCCAGGGCGGATGGAAGGTGCTAATTGCAATGAATGAGGGAATCAAGAACCTGGAGAAGGAAGCACCTGACGTGGCCAAAGAGCAGACGATGCTTCGGTTCCTTCTCGATACCTTGAAAGCGGCCGGGGCTATTGTGCCTAGGCCGGAGCTGGTCGGGCCGGAGGCTGGTCAAGTTCCCTGAAGTGTTAGTTGCTTATGCCCTCCCCGGTTGTCTCTTGGCTTCAATCTAGCCTCCCCTATTGAAGTAATGATAAGCACGAAGTAGCGCTTCGTGGTCAATCCCATGTCGCAGCCCGATAATTAGCCATGTCTAAAAGTGTTTGACGATTTACACTCAGAGATAAAAATGGCTAAGAAAAAGAAGAAGCCTTCCAGAAAAAAGAAGAAGCCTACCCCAGCTGCTGCAGAACCGACTCCATTAACTGTCCCGCAACTTCTTGATGGTTGTTTTCGTGGGGATCCTCAGGCTGTCCTGGAGTTTTATAATAGATACCATAAGCTTCTTCGCAAGGCGATTCGTCGCTGGTTTATTAATAGAGCTTCTAGGACAGGGGATCGGGTGGAGGACGTCAAAGATATCCTTCACGATATCCTTGCTCACATCATGTGGAACGATTTTGCGAGGCTCCGGCATTTGAGAGACGCCTCCAGACTTCCCGGGTTCCTTGCAACGACGGCCCGCAATGTGATCCGCACGTCTTTTCGGAAAGATCTCCGGCGACCAAGGATGAATGATCTTTCACCCGATGGACTGAACTATTACGATGGTAATGCCAACGAGCCGGAGAACCCTATAGATCTTGTGCCGGATCCTGTGGATACTGCCAACGCGATGCATGAAAGATTTTCGGCGGAGAAGCGTCGGGCAATCATGAAACAAGCCATGACGAGGCTCCGTCCCTGGGATAGAAGAATCCTGGATCTCTATTGCACCGAAGAGAAGTCTTACGTCGAGATCGCGGAAATAATGGGACTGACTTTGACTAACGTTGGCGTCAAAATCTCCCGCGCCAAAGCATTGTTAACTCGCATTATTGCCAGCATTATCAGGGGACTGGGTGGGGAAGAAGGAATGCTATTATGAAAATAGATGTAATATCCGTTAAGTTTTTGGCTCTATGTATACAAGAGGTGACATATGGAAAATAAACGCGACAAAATGGACGATCTTATCAAGGACCACTTCAAGAGTGAGGCTGCGAAAAGGCCCGGCATAAGAAAACCAGACCTGTCCAAGCATTCGGGTGCCAACGGAGTGGGAGAAATGCACCCTAATATAGTCAAGCTCGGTGAATATATCGACGGTTCCCTAGAGAAGACTGTGAGGTTCAAGATCAAGGAGCATCTCTTGAACTGCAAAAGATGCCAGCGGGAAGTCAGTGAAATCAAATCCGTTGTCGAAGAATTTGAGAATGACAAATCGCCTGATGATCCTAAGATGTTTACCCCAGAAGAAATACTCAGCTTTACCAAGAAAAGCCCCCGCCCCAGAGCCAAGTAGTTGTAGAAACGCCATCCCTTCCGACGCTTTATAAGAAAAGGGATAACCACGTCTAAACGAATCTCGGCGAGATGGTCTGTAGCCTCCAAGTTTTCATC
>JBAXGK010000353.1:0-2303 GCA_037139435.1 Candidatus Omnitrophota bacterium
TTTAGATTTAAAGTTATTACTTCTGAAAACTATGAAGACAGGCTACCGGTTGTTCTAAGAGATAGAACTACTCCGGTGCAAGTCCCTGAAGTAATTGGTGAAGCTAAACTCCGCTCCTATCAAATAAAAGCTATAGAAGCTTTTTTAAAACCTAATGATATCCTTTCTTACTTCAGCATATTGAGAATGGCAACCGGCAGTGGCAAGTCGATTATTAGTGCTGCTATTGCTAAATTACTGAATGTAAAGACTTTGTTTCTTGTAAGAGGCAGAGCATTAAAGGATCAGACTTATGGAGTTTACAAACTAATTTTTGATAATGAAGATGTAGGTAAGATTGATGCTGCTAATTGGGAGCCTTCTAAATTTACTATTGCTTCAGTAGATACCCTTGCCTCTAGATTAAAAGGCGAAGATTCAGATGAAGTAAAAGCATTTTTAAGTACTATTGATTTTGTTATTTCAGATGAGGCACATACTGCCACAAGTCAAACATTTATGAATGTTTTGAATTGTATTACTGCTCCAGTTAGACTTGGCTTATCTGGTACACCTTTAAAGAAAGAAGAAGAAAAAGACCTTCTTTTAGAAGCTTTCTGTGGTCCAATTTCTCATGATGTTCCTGCTAGTTTATTACAAGATGAAGGGCACCTATCAAGAGCAACATTAACTAATGTAGTTATAGATCAGCCAAGACTTGACGGGCTTGACTATATTGCAGCCAAAGATATTCTTATTATTAATATATGTATCGGTTATATAAGTTCCAGTCTTAGTTCCCCAGAAGAAGCCCTGCCTGCGGTGGACCCCATTTCAAGAACAACTTTCCTAAAAGATAAGGTGTTTTTTCTTCTCTTTTTTCTTTTCTTCTGTCTTTGAGCGGAGGGGATTTCGATCTCCGAAGGAGACCCCGACGCTCATCCCTTTTGATTCCATGTCTTTCCTCTTCCTCATGCAGCCTTCACTCCCCGGTAGATTTCCAGAGGAGTCATGTATTCCAAGGACTCGTGTACCCGGTTGGCATTGTAGAACCCGAAGTAGCTGTCTAGCCCTTCGTGTAGACGGGGCATATCCGCATAGTCCTTGAGATAGATATCCTCATATTTCAGGCTCCACCAGAACCTCTCGATCATGATGTTGTCGGAGCATCTGCCCTTGCCATCCATGCTGATCCTTATGCCTTCGGATTTCAGAACACCGGTGAACTCCTCACTCGTAAACTGGCATCCCTGATCCGAGTTGAACACTTCCGGCCTGCCGTATTCCGCAATCGCATTCCTTAGCGCACGGACACAGAAGTCGCTGTCAAGAGTGTTCGACAACTCCCAGCTCAGGATCATCCGGCTGTGCCAGTCCATGACCGCCACCAGATAGGCGAACCCCTGTTTCATCGGGATGTACGTTATGTCCGTACACCAGACCTTGTTCGGACTGTCTATCTGCATTCCTCCGAGAAGATACGGATATTTTCTGTGCTTCGGATGCGCATGGCTGGTCATTATCCCAGGCGTCTGCCCGTATATGCCCATCAGCCTCATAAGACGCTGGATTCGTTTCCGGTTTATATTGCGCCCACGTCGGTTCAGCTCCGCTGTGATCCGCCGGCTCCCGTAGAACGGCCAGTCCGTGTATATCCGGTCTATCTCCTTCATAAGGGGAACACCCTGCCGTTTTTCGCCATCCTTCAAGGCCTTGTAGAAACAGGCCCGGCTGAGCCCGACAAGTTCGCACTGCCGCCTTACGCTGAGCTTTATGTCCCTTTCTATCATGGCCCTTTTCCTTTCAGAATCGAGTTCACGTAGTTTTTTTTCATCCAGTCAATCTCAACCTTCATCCGCCCAATCTGCTCGTACAGCGGCAGCTTCAGCTCATCCTCAGCGGCTTCGCTGATCTCCTCGCTGTCCCCGAACGCTTTCCCGGCATTCTCCAGGAACTCCTTCTTCCAGGCCATTATCTGGTTCGGATGAACACCGAACTCCACTGACAGCTCCGCCTGCGTCTTCCTCTCTCGTATCGCCTCGATCGCAACCCTCGCCTTGAACTCCCCGCTGAAACGTCTTCTTTTCTTTCCCATCGGTGTAATCCTTTCCTTGCTTTTCATTAATTTGGATCACACCTTATCCTTTGTCCAACATTGTCCACTTTTCCGGGTCCACTGTACCCTGCAGGCTTTCCAGCACTCCAATTGCTCAAAGTTCTGTTCATGCGTTTCATTATTCCCCGGCATTGTAACCTCCTGCGTTGGGCGTGAGTTGATATTTGTTATTAGTGAGTCGTTGAGTTGGGAGTTGTTCAACTACTCG
>JBAXGK010000354.1:0-2285 GCA_037139435.1 Candidatus Omnitrophota bacterium
GAGGCATTCCCTTTTTTGATCGGACGCTAAAAATCAAATGGTCCCAAATGTGTTCGATGGCAGTTTCGTGGTCGAATGACTTCCAGGTGGTCTCGTCAAGGGGATCGCTGTAGTCTAGAATGAATTCTGCGGGGTGGTTTGATAGCCTGGATCCGGTTCCTGTGAAAAGAAAATATATCAAAACCGGGGATAGAATCGCGCGAGCCTTGCTGAAAGGGGAAAGCGGGTCCGAGTTTCTGATGTCTTCGCCTATTCTTTTATTCTCTCTCAGCGCCCAGTATTCATTGATAAGCTTATCCAAATCTGTGATGTCCGCTTCAGCATTCCGGCATGCAAATTCGAAACCTGGACGAGTTGTGTGGTTGACTAGGGCGGGCGGAGCGGCGGCGAAAGATTTTACGGAATAGCCTCTGCTGTTGATATAAACGTCGCTTTTTGAAAAAGTTGGTGATTTCTGAATATTGGAATGGGAAGCAACCCTTTCTAGAGCGGCATCAGTGCAGCTTCTTAAAACATTTACATCTGCGTCTCTTTGCAAGGGGAAGTACTCGATACCGTCAAAACCAACCGTTCGAATTGTCCCAAAGAGTGCTGTTTTTTTGCCTATCAAAGATACAAGCTTGAGTTTTAAGATCAATTCATTTCGTTCGCCGTTATTCATTGAGCGATCGCATCATTCAATAAGGTGAAACTGAGCAATCCCGACAGAGAGTTTCTTTCATATTTGATCAATTTTATGGTGTCTCTAAATGCTTGTCCGACAGCAGCCCCTGGTTCCCTTCCTGAGCCGACGATATTGGCGAATACTTGTCTTCCAGGGAGAATTGCGCTTAACAAGTCCATGTATTTCTGAGTTTGAAGGATCGCCTGCTGATCAATTGTCCCATCCTTGAATTCCAGGACCAGCATGCATTGATCTTCAGCGTCAAAAAGAACGATATCAAGTTCGTCCTGAAGATGCGGTGAGATCACAGCTTCCATCAACGCGCTCATGGAAAGATCATCAAAACTCTTGCCGCTTGCTGGATGCAACATGGCATCGTTAATATTTGAAAACTGGGTTATGAGATCGTCGTGAAGTTGGGATGTCGGATTTTTTATTCCTCGCAGGAAATAGGAATATAAATATGCCTCATCACGAGTTTCGGCGGCGATCAAAAAGCTATCATCCAAAATGAATCTATTGTCGCCCTGGTTGTTTCGCAAAGAATTGTAATACGCGACTCTGTTTGGGAGGGGGATTGGTGCGGGCAATACCTGTCGATCTGCTCCGAAGGTTTCGAACAGGCCAAGCAATGCCAACGTTTGCTTGTGAGTAAAAGACGTGACGGATTTTTTTCTTGCCGCGCCGATATTCATAACCGCGGGATGACGATATCCCCAGATTGTTTTATCCTCGAACTTCTTAATAAGTTCATAGTTGTCAGCGATCGAATAAACGTGTGCGTCGAAACTTTCAAAAAGAAAACGAACTTTGCAATCAGTCTCGCCATTGATAAGTAAGGGGAGATCTGGGGATGAGGGGTCATAATATATGGCAGGGAAGCCGTTCAGAGCGTGTACCTTAAAGGGACCATTGATCTCCTGACAGCCGGGCCGATTTCCCTTAGTTCGATATAGAAACACGAGATCATTCGCGCCAAGGTTATACATGGAGGATATGGCGCGCCAAAATGACTTTGTATGGTGGCGTCCTGCATGAGGAAAACCGTAAACTCCATTATTAACGCTTCCATCAAACAAGTTTGCGTTGCAAATGCAAAGATGCGACTGAGATTTATTATCTATGACGAATTGTTTGATGCTATCCAGTCGCAGCATTGGCGCGCTTTCTGATTCTAGGTTGGAGGTAAATCGTGATTTCCGATAATTTTGATTAAGTTGTTAAGCTCTCGCTCGGAATAGAGGAAGAACTCGCCGCATTTCTTGCTCCCCTTAAACTCAACCGGCAATTCCACATACGTAAAACCCTCAAGCTTTTGATGCCGATACTGCTTTTTAACTCTTCCGACATAAGCCCTTTTCGTGTCTGTATATAAGTTCACTGCGTAGAGACGAGAATTTTTTTTAATAACCAAATCAATTCCATGCTCGATATCCAGTTTTTCGTTATAAAGAACTGAATCAAATGCATTGCTCTCAAGAGTGAAGAAATAAAAGTGAACATCCCTCACGAGCGAGGGATACGTTCTGAAAATACGAGCTTTTAATCCTTCCATTTGAGAAGGTGTGAGACTATTGCTGCGGAACCACTCAGAATTGTCTTGAAGGTATGATCGGTGATA
>JBAXGK010000355.1:0-2280 GCA_037139435.1 Candidatus Omnitrophota bacterium
CCCGGAAGGACGGGAATGATTAATTTGGGAACACCAAACGGTCGGGCGATCGGAGTCGAATTGAATTTTTGCACAGCGCTGATCATGTTTACACCCGACGCTATCTATTTCTCACATTCCTTCTTTGAAAATCTTAATCTTTTGGGAGATTCCTATCGTAATCTTTTGAAACAATCTTATGGCCGGGAGCAACAGGTGACAGCACTTTTGGGATGGGGAACGGACTATCAAAACTTTCCGCTTGAGGGGCAAGAGAAACTTATTAGGGAGCAAGAAGCATTCGGGAATATTTTGGCGAAAGAGTTTCAAACGCTGTCTCTTAAGCCGGGAGCCAATATCATTACAAAGATAGCTTTCGATCCCGGAACGCAGACGGTTTATGTGAAGCAAGAGAAAACAAGTCGTACAGCCACCCAAAGTGAGACGACTCTCGCTGCTAAAGCGAGTGGGCGGGCGGAAGTGCGGGGAGTGCCTTCTTTTGCGGAAATCTTGTCATACAACAAAGAAACTCTAAGCGATCCGAGGCAGTGGAAGCTCTCGGAAATAGATCAGGCATTGTACCGCCAGATGAGTCAATGGAACGCCGAAAAGCTTGGGACAGAGCTTCGGAATTTTTTTCAAGAAGGCGTGTTGGTTTCGATTAATGACCCTTCGCTTCTGAAGGTGAAGGGCGGGGAAGATTTTTTGAGGAAATTCATAAATCATCTTATCCATGGCAGTGATTCTATGAGAAAAATTTCGAAAGGAAAGCTGGGAGGGGAAATGTCCCATTACTGGGGACCAGCGGAAACTTCGCCTAACAGCATCCTGGGGTTGTCCCTTATAAGTAAGTATTCCGATAACAAGTTCCAAGAATATCGAGGCCGGTATCGGGCTTTCCTGATCCGGCTCGTAGGTTATTGGGATCAGATCGCGGCAGACAAAGCTACCCAAAAGATGTTTAGCGAGGTCCTAAAGGATAAGAAAACGTGGGACGCCCTTCGCCGGAATTTCGACAAGATGTATCAGAATTCCGAACTTCAGGATTGGAAAGAGACAGTGGAATCAATACGAGCGACGCGGAAGTCGCCTGATTTGTGGAATGTTGGTGAAGCAGTCCGTCGATGGAGTGTTTTTTTCTACGAGGGACGGGCTAGGTCTGAGGCGTTGATCTTCGAATTCGACAAGGCCCAGTTCACGCAGTTATCGGTGCTTGATGCTTCTAGGGCTCCCGAAAGTGGCGTGATGTATCAGCCTGAAGGTTTGGGAATAAGACGCATTGCCTGGCGTTCGGTCGATTTTTCAAAATTTCCTCCGACGCGCATCTGGGTGGACGGTTTGGATGCTAAAACCGTCCGGAAGTTTTTTAATGACAATGGGTTTAACGTGAATGTGGATCAGGTTAAAAAAGGTCAGAACTTTGAAGGAAAGTATACGCATGCTCCACGTAACGGTTCGCTGGACATTGCAGCCAAGATCGCGCAGAGCGGTGCATTGCTAAGCACGATGGAAATGGGCGAAAGAAGTTCTTTCGCGAAATATTTTCCCGCGGAGGAATTCGCGGCGCTGACAGGTCTCGAACGTTCCCAGTTGTACGGTCTTGTCGAAGCCCGCGTCAAGCAAAGCCGCGATGAACAGGGCCTAAGTAAATCGCCTGAGGTTGTTGCAATGGAGCCGGCTCTGGTCAAAGCTGAAGTTCAGTCGAGTGAAAAGCCGCGTGCGGAGCTGCCGCTGGTTGCAATGGCGGGAGTAACACCCGAGCAAGCGATCCAAGAGGTTGAAAACGGAGGTGTTGATAAATATAGAAGCGAGGTGCGGAAAAAAGGCCTGGTGGTACTCGGGACATATGAGGCTACTTATGATAGAGGGGCGGTCGAATCTCTTGCGAAGCTTGCGAAGGCCGGGGATCCGTTCGCAGTCATCGTTACTCCAGAATTCGAAGCGATTTTGAAGAATGATTTCCAAGGGGTTGAAGTCATGGATCTTGATATTAGCAATCTCTACCAGAGGTTGGTTGCGGTGGCTCAAGTGCCCAATGTGACGCGCGAGGAGGGGTTCCTGGACGTTGATAAGACTCTTGATCGTGAGAGTATGAAAGAAATGCTCGGAAAACTCCAAGCGGCGATCGCGAATGAAAAGTCACCTCGAGTTGTGTTGCTTATGAATCGCCCGGAAGGAAATTCTGATGCGGAGGCGTTCTTGAGTATGCTCAAGGATCTTCCGATCGAACAATTGATCGTTTTTTATTTAAAGGGGCAGACGTTGGGCTCTTCCTGGCTAAAAGCAGCACAGGGGAGGCTG
>JBAXGK010000356.1:0-2266 GCA_037139435.1 Candidatus Omnitrophota bacterium
AAAAAGTCAGGACCGAAAGTCCGAACCTGATCTTGCTGGATATCAAAATGCCCGGGATGGATGGGTTTACTTTTGTGCGACGGTTGAAAGCAGACACGGCGCTCGAGAAACCCCCCGTTATCATCCTGACGGGTTTTGAACCCATGAGGGATCTGTTCAAACTTGAGGGCGTTGCGGGTTATTTTGTGAAAGGGGACGATACGGCCCTCCTCACCAAGAGCATTGAAGCCATTCTCCTGTCCGAAAAAATTCCCTAGCAGTTTCAAAGCCCACGGTTCTTTTCCGGGTTGATCTTCCCATAAATCAGTTTTCTGGGGTCTTCATGCTTTTTTCCTGCCCGTGAAGGTAAAAAGTGGAAATCAATGGAAAGGAGATAGGCGGTTCGCGAATGCCTCTCCCCAGAGCGTCAGGTGACGGGAAGATCTTTTTCGCGGGCGACGGTGGGAACAGAGGCTGCGGGGCGCGGAATCTGTGGCAGTCCCAGGATCTCCCGGGCGCGGTTAAGAGCGTCGTCAATATTCCCGAAGATATTGTCTTCGCCGATCTCCTCCAGAAGCCCCGATCGATCCATGGCGAACAAAGGTTGCGCGTGGAGGTCCGCGATGATAAACGCGATGCCGTTCTTCTTTAAGCTTTTATAGGCTTCGGTCAGGGTGTGAAGTCCCGTGGCATCAAGCACATGGACATGCCGCATGCGGATGATGCGCACCCTCGATTTCACGCCGATCTCGTTCATGGCTTCCATGAATTTGTAAGATGCCCCGAAGAAAAACGGACCGTTGATTTCATACACTTCTGTTCTAGCCGGGACCTTGCGCTGACTGAGCGCGTTCGGATCTTCGGGCTCATCCGTATCATTCAGCTCATCTGTGACATTCCCTACATGGGTCACAATCGCCATGCGTCGCATGAAAAGGAGCATGGCCAGGAAAAGTCCCGCCTGAATGGCGACCGTGAGATCGACGAATACGGTCAGAAGGAAAGTCGCTAAAAGTACCGCAACATCGCTTTTGGGGCTTCTCAGGATCATCGCAAAGGATTTGCGTTCGCTCATGTTGTACGCGACGACGATCAGGATCGCCGCAAGGCAGGAGAGAGGCACCCAGGCGATCCATTTCCCCAAAAAGAACATAATCAAAAAAATGACGAGCGCGTGGATCAGGCCCGCGACCGGCGTGCGGCCTCCGTTATGAACATTCGTTGCCGTACGCGCAATGGCGCCGGTGGCCGGGATTCCGCCGAAAAGAGGGGAGACTATATTCGCGATCCCTTGCGCCACAAGTTCCATGTTAGGCCGGTGCTTCCCGCCGATCATACCGTCGGCCACGACTGCGGAAAGAAGCGATTCCATGCCGGCCAGCACCGCGATCGTGATTGCGCTGGGTAAAAACATTCCCAATGTTTTCCAGTGGATCGCGGGGAGTGCGGGATGCGGCAGGGAATTCGGGATCTCTCCGAACCGGCTGCCGATCGTCTCCACGGGAATGCGGAAATAGTGGGCGATCAGCGTGGCGGCTACGATTGCGACCAAGGCCGCGGGAATCCGGTTCGAGATCTTTTTCCAGAGGATCAGGATCGCAAGCGAGAAGAGACCCATGCCGAGCGCGAAGTAGTCCAGGGTGTGGAAGGCGTTTGCGTAAGCGCCCCATTTCTCAATAAAAGGAGCGGGAACGGTGTGCATGGTGAGGCCAAAAAAGTCCCGGACTTGAGAAGAAAAAATAATGACCGCAATGCCGCTTGTAAAACCAACGATCACCGGATAAGGAATGAACTTGATGATGGAACCGAACCGGAAAAGTCCCATCGCGACCAGGATGATGCCTCCCATGATCGTCGCGACGAGGAGACCGTCCATGCCGAATTTCTGGAGTACGCTGTAAACAATGACCACGAAAGCCCCGGTCGGTCCGCCGATCTGGACCCGGCTGCCGCCAAGGCCCGAGATGATGAGGCCCGCGATAATGGCCGTGACGAGGCCCTTGTCGGGCGAAACGCCTGAGGCGATGGCGAAAGCGATCGCAAGAGGGAAGGCGACGACACCGACGATGATGCCCGCGATGCCATCCGCGCGGAATTGAGCCCAGGAATAATTTTTTAGCGTCGTGAATAATTTCGGTTTCAACATGATGAGAACTCCTGTGAAAACAATTTAGGAAAGCGGACACCTGTTTATCGACAACAAGCTGGAGGAACTTCAGAGGAAAGGCTGTTCCCCAAATCCTAGATAGACTTCGAAACATGTTTTTCTCGGGTTTGAGAAAAAGCT
>JBAXGK010000357.1:0-2263 GCA_037139435.1 Candidatus Omnitrophota bacterium
TTGTGTTTATACATCGCGACCAACGCGTCACGCGCGGGGCCAAGATACTTGCGCGGATCGAATTCCGCGGGCTTTTCTTTAAAAGTCTTCCGGATCGCGGCCGTCATCCACAAACGGCCGTCGGAATCGATATTAACCTTACAAACAGCGGATTTTGCCGCTTTGCGAAGCTGCTCTTCCGGGATCCCGACGGAATCCTTGAGGGCGCCGCCGCAATCGTTAATGATCTTGACGGCTTCCGCGGGAACCGACGACGCGCCGTGAAGCACGATCGGAAAACCCGGGATCTTCTGCTCGATCTCTTCCAGGATATCAAAACGCAAGGGAGGCGGGATCAAAATGCCGTCGGCATTGCGCGTGCACTGGGCGGGCTTGAACTTGTTCGCGCCGTGAGACGTTCCGATCGAGATCGCCAGCGAATCCACGCCGGTCTTTTTAACAAAATCCACCACGTCCTTGGGATCCGTATAAGTGGAATGTTCGGCATGCACGTCATCCTCGATCCCCGCGAGCACGCCAAGCTCCCCTTCGACGGTCACGTCGTTCTGGTGGGCAAAGTCGACGACTTGCTTCGTGAGTTCCACATTTTTATCGTAAGGATGGTGCGACCCGTCGATCATGACGGATGAAAAACCGGATTCGATGCAGGACTTCGCCAGCTCGAAGGTATCGCCGTGATCCAGGTGAAGCGCCATCGGGACCGGCTTGAGGCCTTTTTCTTTGGCGTAGGCTTTCATCATCTCCACCGCGCCCTGGCCCATGTACTGAAGCAGGATCTGGTTGGCATATTTCCGCGCGCCGCTTGAGACCTGAAGGATCACCGGGGACTGCGTTTCCACGCAGGCAACAACGATCGCCTGGATCTGTTCCATGTTGTTGAAGTTATAGGCCGGGACCGCATAGCCGCCCTTGAAGGCCTTCTGGAACATTTCCCGCGTATTGGAAAAACCAAGCTGTTTGTACGAGATCATTTGTGTTCTCCTTTAATTAGACTTGAGACCGCAGACTGAAGAGCACAGACTAAAAGCTTTTGCTTGGGTCTGTAGTCTGTTGTCTGTAGTCTGTTTTTAATAGTTCTCGATCCAGATTTCAAAATTCCCCTGCGGATGGTCGCAGACGGGGCAACGTTCCGGCGCCTTGGAAGCCTCGACGATATACCCGCATTCGAGACATTTCCAATAGACCTTGCCGTCCTTCACAAAAAGCTTGTGCTGTTCCAGTGCGTTGTGGAGCTTGCTGTAACGCTCGGCATGGCGTTTCTCGACGCCCGCCACGTGCTTGAAAGTCCTCGCGACATCGGAAAAACCTTCCTTGTCGGCCACTGCGCTGAACGAGGGATAAAGATCCGTCCATTCTTCCGTTTCTCCCGCAGCCGCGTATTTCAGATTATGGAGGGTATCCCCCATCGCGACCGGGTAGGTGGCGTTGATCGTGACGGGATTTTCGTTGAGCCCGTGCGTGATGAGGTGGGTATAGAAAAGCTTGGCGTGCTCTTTCTCATTATCCGCCGTTTCCTGGAAAATGCCGGAGATCTGGCGATAACCTTCCTTCAAAGCGATCTTGGAATAATAGGTATAGCGCATCCTCGCCTGGGACTCACCCGCAAACGCTTTCATAAGATTTTCAGCCGTTTTACTTCCTTTAAATTCCGCCATACGTGCCTCCTGGTTTTTTGAAAAACATGGGTACCGAAACAGGACTCTAGGGGGACTTCCTTCCGAAACAGGGCGTCATTATACCACCCTCCAAGAGGGGGTAAAGAGAAAGGTAGTAACTCGATCAAAGTCTTTTTATTTTTGATACATCAGTATTCAAGCTTGAAATTCGAAAATCGAAATACGAAACAAATCCGAAACCTGAATTTGCCAATGCTCAAAACGGATTGTTTTGAATTTCGGATTTTGATAATTGAAATTTGTTTCGGAATTCGAGATTCGCGCTTCGGATTTAGAGAAGGCATTCATTAAAAGACGCTTGTATCCGGCGATTTCGCCCAAGGGAGCGCTTAAGCGTTGTCGGAAGCCAATATGAGAATATCGCGGAAAGATTTTTTGTGGCGGCGGAAAAGCTCGAGATCTTCGCGCGTTGCCGTCCAGGTCAGCGTCTTGCCTCCCTGGGACAACTGGAATTTCAGGGACTTATAATCCTGAAAGCTGTAACTCCGCAAAACATCCACGAATTCCCGGGCTACGGATTCCCAGAAATACAGAATGTCCTCATGCACTCCACGGCCCGGGACATAGGCGGATTCTTTCGGGTTCTT
>JBAXGK010000358.1:0-2257 GCA_037139435.1 Candidatus Omnitrophota bacterium
ACGGCGAGGCCCTGAGTGTTACGCATCCCGATATGAAGCGGTACTTTATGACTATCCCCGAGGCGGTCACCCTTGTGCTGCAGGCGGCCGTCATTGGCAGGGGCGGCGAGGTCATGGTGCTGGATATGGGAGAACCGGTAAAAATCACTGATTTTGCCGAGGAATTGATCAGGATCCACGGCCTGGTGCCAAACAAAGATGTGGATATCAATTTTACAGGCCTGCGCCCGGGAGAAAAACTCTTCGAAGAGATCCTGACGGCCGAAGAAGGCACCGACGCCACCCGCCACGAAAAGATCTTTATAGCCCGCAATCCCGGCGGCTACAACCTGTCCCAGGTCGAAGCCATCCTCTCCGAATTTCAGGAAGTCCTCCAAACCCCATCCCCTCAGAATGACACCAAAGTAAGGGATTTGCTGAAAAAGTATGTCAAGCATTATGAAAAATAGGGGCAGAAGGACGATCCGCGGATCATCCGTGTCGGGCGAATCATCCGCTTCTTCCGGATCGACGAAATTCCCCAGATGTGGAATGTGATCAAGGGCGATATGAGCTTCATCGGCCCCCGCGCTCTGATCGAATCAGAAGTCGAAGAATTCTCCCCGCAAATCCCCTACTTTTCCCTCCGCCACTCCATCCGCCCTGGAATCACAGGCTGGGCGCAAGTAAACTACCCCCACGGCGCAACAGTCGAAGACGCTCTCGCAAAATTAGAGTATGACCTCTATTACATCAAAAACCTCTCGCCGCTGCTCGACCTGCTAATTCTGGCGAGGACGGTGAGGACGGTGATCTTCGGGAAAGGGGCTAGATAAACGCAATTTTTGGGGGTCAGGTCTTGCAATTTAGCGTTTTGCGAGGAAATGGGGGGCAGCGCCCGATTATCCCCACCTCCCCTTGACAACATTCTGGAATCATTATAATGCTTATTCGCCACAACGACAGAGAACCATGGAGGGAAAAATGGGCAGCAGTTTGAATTATATGAGCAAGACAGAGAGGCGCGCCGTTGAACGGTTTGGAGATGCGGTTAAAAGCCGTTTGGGTGAATATGTGATCAAAATGTCGGTTTTCGGTTCAAAAGTGCGGGGCGATTATAGGGATGCATCCGATATCGATGTCCTCGTTATCGTAAAGGAAAGATCTTTGCGTGTTATGGATCAGATTGCGGAAATCACTTCGGATCTGAACGTGGAATATGATATTTCCATCTCGCCCGTCGTCTTCAGTGAACAGGAATACGACATGAATGCCAAAATGGCCTCACCGTTTTCATTGGCGGTACATGAGGAGGGATTATCGCTGTCATGATCCTCGATGAAAGCATCAACGCGCTGATTTCATATCGTATGGAGAGCGCACGGGAGAAAATCAGCGCCGCAGTGGATCTTTGTGAAAAACGCCATTATAAGGATTCCGTGAGCAGGTCATATTATGCTATTTTTACGGCCGCCCGTGCGTTGCTTGCTACGAAACGCCTGGACAGCTCCAAACATTCCGGGGTCATTGCCTTGTTCAATCAACATTTCGTCAAGAGCGGCGAGGTTCGCAAGGATGCGAGTAAGTGGCTGGAGCGATCGAAACTCTACCGTGAACAAGCCGACTATGGCGATTTTTATATCGTATCTGTTAGCGAGGCGGAGGCTCAGATTCAATCCGCGCGTGAATTTATTGAAGAAGTAGAAACCGCCTTAGAGAAAAGTAAAAAAACTCCTCCCGTCTCTCCTCGATAAGGTCGCTGTGGTGATCGTGGCCATCACCCACAGCATGAGCCGGGATCTGTACAAGCAGTTGGTCGAGGCGAAGATGCGGGGCGTCATGGTGTACGAGATGCCGACCTTCTACGAGCAGGTTCTGAGGAAGATTCCCGTCCGGCACGTGAGCGACCTTTGGTTCGTCTATGTCCCCATCTCCGGTGTCCGCAGAAGCCCGTACAATATCAAGATCAAGAAAATCATCGATATCTTCCTTTCGCTTTTCGGTCTCCTTTTCACCCTGCCGTTTACCCTTCTGGCCCTTCTGGCAATTCGGTGTACGTCGCCGGGGCCGGTCTTCTACATCCACCGGCGGATCGGCTTGAACGGCAAACCTTTCGACCTGTTCAAACTGAGGACGATGAAGGACGGATGCGAGGGATAAATAGGGACACTCACCATATTTTCCTTAACAAAATATCCTCAGTGCTAAATAATCATGACCGTGGTCGATCTGTTGCGAAAAGTGGAGAATGAATGTCTGCCATGCGCAAAAAATCTAA
>JBAXGK010000359.1:0-2255 GCA_037139435.1 Candidatus Omnitrophota bacterium
GGCGGATCGATGAGATCGTTTTTACAAGTCCATCGACCGTAAAGAATTTCCTGAAGATCCATGGCGAGATTCCGGCGCGTATCAAAGTTTGGGCTATCGGGCCAGTGACGCAGGCGCAACTGGAAACATTCAAAATTCGTTCGGAGATCCTGAAAAATGTTCAATAAGCAAATAATCATCCGAGCTGCGAAGACGGGAACCACAAGTTCCCGCGAGCGTGCCGGAGTTACCGGAGTCCGGCCCCAAGACCTCATCCAACCCTATTTCGCCATTGCCGGACGGAACAGAAAAGTGCCAATCCCCAATATGCCGGGTATTTTTCGCCTGTCGACGGACCGGATCGTGCGGGATGTTGCGGCGCTCTACCGGGTTGGTATTCGAGGAGTTCTTCTTTTCGGGATCGCAAGAAAAAAGGATACGCTAGGTTCGGAAGGCTATGATAAAGCGGGCGCGATCCAGAACGCCGTTCGCGCGCTTCGTAAACGATTCGGGAAAAAGATCATCATTATTACCGATGTTTGTTTGTGCGGGTTCACGGATCATGGACATTGCGGGATCCTTCGCGGGAAAAAGATCGACCGGAAGCGGACGCTCCAAACGCTCGGCCGGATCGCCGTTTCGCATGCCGAAGCCGGTGCGGACTTTGTGGGGCCCTCTGCCATGACGGTGGGACAGGTCAAAGCCGTTCGCGGAGCGCTTAATCATGCCGGATATTCCCGAACGGGAGTTTGGGCCTATGCCGTTAAGTATGCGTCCGCCTATTATGGACCATTCCGCGGAGCGCTTGGCTCCACACCGAAATTCGGCGATCGGAAGGCCTATCAGAGAAATCCTGAAGATACGACTCGTGCAGTCCAAGCGGCATTGCAGGATTAAAAAGACGGGGCGGATATTCTGATGGTGAAACCGGCGCTGCCGTACCTGGATATTATTTATCGACTCAAACAAAAAGCGAAGGCTCCGGTTGCGGCCTTTCATGTGAGCGGGGAGTACGGGATGCTGAAGCATGCTTCGCGTGCGGGAACTTTTAATGAAAAGGAAACGGTGATCGAAACGCTTTTGGCGATTCGCCGCGCTGGAGCGGAGAAAATTATTACCTATTACGCCGGGGAGGTTGCGAAGTGGCTCAAACAAAAATAAAAAAAAATCGGGATCATACCAAGCTTTTTAAGAGCGCTCAGCGGTATCTTGTGGGCGGCGTCAATAGTCCTGTGAGATCCTTCCGGTCCGTCGGCGGAGTGCCGGTTTTTGTCAGGAAGGCCAAAGGCTCTACGATCTATGCTGAAGATGGCCGGAAGCTCATTGATTATTGTTTGTCCTGGGGAGCTTTGATCCTTGGACATGCTCATCCCAGAGTAATCGCGGCTTTGGCTCGGGCGATAAAGAATGGGACCAGTTATGGCATGCCGACGGAGCTTGAGACCGAGCTTGCGAAACTTCTTATCAAGGCCGTTCCTTCCATGGAACAAGTCCGTTTGACAAGTTCGGGAACGGAGGCTGTGATGGGTGCGACCCGAGTTGCGAGAGCTTACACGGGAAAGAATAAGATCATCAAGTTTGAGGGCGGTTATCACGGGCATACGGATCATTTGCTTGTGAAGGCAGGGTCCGGGGCCAGTACGCTCGGGACGCCCGACAGTGCCGGAGTTCCTTCGGATTTTACACGCCTCACATTGAGTCTGCCTTACAACGATCTTGCGAAGGTTGAAGAAGCGTTTAAGAAATACCCGCAGGATATAGCCGCGATCATTATCGAGCCTGTCGCCGGGAATATGGGCGTCGTGGTTCCTTCCAAAGGTTTTTTACAAGGCCTCCGGAAACTCTGTGATCGATATCAGTCTCTGCTGATTTTTGATGAAGTGATGACCGGGTTCAGGCTCACTTATGGAGGTGCCCAGAAAGTTTTCGGGATTACACCGGATATGACTTGCCTCGGGAAGATCATTGGCGGGGGAATGCCGCTCGCGGCTTTCGGAGGACGTTCGAATGTGATGAAAGTCTTGGCGCCGCGCGGACCGGCCTATCAGGCCGGGACGCTTTCTGGCAATCCGGTGGCGGTGACGGCGGGGATAACGACCCTGAAATGTCTGTCACGGTTTGGCTCTTACAAAACATTGATCGCCAGAACAAAAAAACTTTGTGCCGGGATCCAAAAGGCAGCCAACGATTCGGGAATCAAAGTGCAGATCAATGCGATAGGGTCCATGTTCACGGTCTTTTTTACGGATCACGAAGTGACGGATTACGAGACCGCG
>JBAXGK010000360.1:0-2250 GCA_037139435.1 Candidatus Omnitrophota bacterium
GATCCAGTTCACGCATCGGGTACTGCGCACAAACATAGGTGATGTTCTTTTTCTTCAGGACCTCTCTGAGCTTTTGATAGTTTTGTGCTGTCTGAAGAATATAGCGGCTTTGTCTTAATTCTTTCGCCTTTACTCCATATTTCGTGGCAAGTTTCGAATTTCCCAACTCGTTATATAATATTTCTAGCGCTCCAAGCGTTCTATCTCCCTGGGGGTTGGCCTCGATGGATGCCTCGAACAATCCGATGGCTTCGGAAGCTTTGTTTTGACGCATATACGATTCGACCAATCCCGCATAAACGAGTCCTTCCTGGGAATCGAGCTCCAAGACTTTTTTGTATGCCGCCCCGGCTTGGGCAAATTTTTTCTGCCTCCGGCAACACTCTCCAAGCTCTCGATACGCGCTATTATTTTTCGGATCGATCTCTATAGCTTGCTTATATAACTGTTCGGCATCAGAAAATTTCTTCTGCTCTCGGTAAATGTCCCCCAGTCTAACGCGAGAGTTATAATTCTTAGGGTTAAGCTCCAGGGCCTTCTTATGCGCCCTTTCTTCTTCCGTTGCTTTTCCCAGTTTATTATAAGTTTTTCCCAGCTCACAATAGATGCCATCGCTTCCGGGATTGAGTTTTAAAGCCTCCTTGTATTGTTCTTCGGATTCGGTCAATTTATTTTGCTTTCGATACAAAGTGCCTCGTTCAACGTACGCGCGATCATTTCGCGGATTGAGCTTTAAGGCTTCCCTGTATTGTTGTTCGGCCAACGAGAACCCCCCCCTTTCCCTATAGGAATTTCCGAGCTCAATATGCGCTTTATCGTCTTGTGGATTGAGTTTGATGGCTTTTTTGTACTGTTCTTCTGCTTTGGAAAATTCGTCTTTGCTTCTATAAAAATTTCCTTCCTCTATGGCCTTGCTGTGTTCTAAGTGTGGCGCCTCTTCCGGCATTCTAGTCTCTTTGTTTCGCATCGGTTGTAATGCGTTTTTCGGAAAAGACTGCTCGGAGCGATAAATCGCTTCAAGCCGGGTCCTGATATGCAACCCAAGGAGTTGGATCAGCTTATAAGTTCTGTATGATTTAAAAAAATTAATAACTTTCGAATCGGAAAGGGGCTCATACGGCAAATGCGGTCCATAATCATTGATCCCCATCATCGTAATGACCATGTCCGGATGGTAGGTGGCAAGATTAGCTTCAAGCAAGGCCACTATAGCGCTTGTTCTGATTCCGGGAACTCCTTTATCGATCACGCTAAACTTTATGCCGATATCCCGCTGATTAAGGCTTTCCTCAAGAAAACGGGGGTATTCCCCCGCCGTAGTGGATTCTCCTAAGCAAAGAATGCGGTAGACACCTCTCCGGCTGATCGAGATACGGTTCCGGTGCTCCTGGATCGAGGTTAATACAAACCCGCCCAGGCGCAATCCTGCCTCTAGGATCACGGTCGTCAGGATCAATCCTAAGAAAATAAGTGCCGTTTTTTGGGCTAAAGATGTTTTGGACAAATTGATGCCGCCCTCATTTTATTTATCAAACACTTCCCGGAGAATCGTGTCAGCGATGTTCTTGGCTAGAAGGCGGTTACCTTTTTCGGTGCAATGGCCAAAGTCGCCACCGAACATATCCCCGAAATAGACTGCATAGCCCTCCTTCCGGACAGCGTCCTTGAAGATCTTTTCATTATCTACAAAAATGATCCCTTCGATATTCCCATCGAATATTTTTTTAAACGACGTCACATCACGCATCGGATATTGAGCGCAGACATAAGTGATCTTTTTTTCCTTTAAGATCTCTCTGAGCTTGCGGTAATTATTTACCGTATTGGGGTCATAAAGGTTCGATCTCAATTGTATGGCCTTGTTGCTATACTTCTCGGCAAGATCTGTTTTTCCCATTTCTCTATGCGCCGCACCGAGGGCTCCATAGGCTTTGTCGTTATAAGGGTTTTGCTCTATTAGCTTCTCGAACAGTGCCACAGCTTCAGAGAACCTTCCTTGTTGCTGATAAAACTTTCCAAGCTTGGGATAGGCTCTATAGTCTTCGGGATTAAGCGCTATAGCTACTTTGTACGCCTCTTCGGCTTCTGCGAATTTCCCCTGGTTCTTACACGCATCGCCAAGCTCGCGATAAGCATCATAATTCTTGGGGTTCAATTCGATGGCCTTTCTACACGCCACCTCAGATTCAGGATACTGAGCCACATCTCCATAGCAGTCGCCTAGTTCATAATATAAATTATCGTCCTCGG
>JBAXGK010000361.1:0-2234 GCA_037139435.1 Candidatus Omnitrophota bacterium
CCCGGGATTCACAGCTTTTCGCATTGTTCCCCCGTTAGAGATAGGAAGCGCTTTTTGAAAGCGCTTCCGTTAATTATTTTAAATTTCACATCGCTCACAACTTGATTGATTTAAAGCAACACAACTCAATCGCCCCGTCCACAAATCTATAACGGGGCAAGTCCCTTGTTATGGTTTTTTTACAGCCGCGCCGGTATATTCGAGCATGGCATCGACCGCAGCCTTCGCGCGTAAGCGGATGGACGGTTCGACTTTCACGGCATATTGCATCTTCTCAAGCGAATTCTTCACATCCCTGAGCGTGGTCATCTTCATCATGGGACAGATGAGATAATCGGAAGCCACGTGGAAAACCTTGTCCGGATTTTCCTTCCCGAGCCGATGAAGCAACCCGACTTCAGTTCCGACAATAAAAGAGGCCCCGACCGGTTGGGTTTTGACATAACTGAGCATCCCGGAGGTGCTTCCCACAAAATCAGCAAGTTCCAGAGTCTCCGGTTTGCATTCCGGATGCATGATCACTTGCGCTCCCGGCCATTTTTGTTTCGCCTTGGCTATAGCAAAAGTCGACAAAAGCGCGTGCGTCGGGCAGCAGCCGTCCCACAGAATGATCTCGCGCTGCGCCATTTTCGCCGCGTAATGCCCCAAATTATAATCTGGGACAAAAAGGATCGGCCGGTTCCGGTCAACGGACTTCACGATCTCCACCGCATTCGCGGAGGTGCAACAAATATCCGTTTCCGCTTTCACCTCCGCGGAGCTGTTCACATAGGTGATCACCACAGCGTCCGGATTTTTTTTCTTCATCTCGCGCAGCCGCTCCGCCGTCGCATAATCAGCAAGCGTGCAGCCCGCTTCCAGGACAGGCAGAAGTACGGTTTTATCAGGAGAAAGGATCGCCGCAGTTTCCCCCATGAACTGTACGCCGCAGAAGACGATCACTTTGGCGGGAGTTTTGGCCGCGATGCGGCTCAGCTCGAGCGAATCGCCGGTAAAATCAGCCAAGTCCTGGATCTCCGGCGGCTGGTAATTATGCGCCAGGATCACCGCCTCACGTTCTTTTTTAAGAATCTCGATCTGCCGGAGAAGCTCTTGGGTTGTCGCGTCGCTTGGAAGATTTTTCATAACGATTCAGGCTCTTTTCCCCGTCGACGCTCGGTCGATGGCTGGCAAAACGGCAGGCTTTTCTCCCGTTTGACTTCATACACGCTTCGAACTTTGATCTTGTCGCCGCAGATCCCACGGAAGATCGCAGTGATCTCCTCCATATCCTCGATCGACAGCGGCTTCACGGCACAAGCCCGGAGAGGCGTGTTGATCTCGACCTCATCGGGACCGATCTGGTGGGCAATCTTCGCAAGAGCCGCGGCACAAGCCTTGTTGCTCGCTATGAACATGACCTGCAACGTCAGATGTCCCTTATAGACTTTCCGGAACGCCTTCAATCCTTCCAAAACATCCTCCCATCGGATCTCCGGCATGGGCTGATTGACCGCCTTGAAAAATTCGGCAGAAGAGGCATCCAGTTTTGCCTCAACAAGATCCGCAAGTAGCAAATCCTCCACAACATCCCTGCGATTGATGAGAGAGGCGTTCGTGATCACTGCGATCTTCTCCTTACGGACCATTTTGACCGCGCGGATCATTTCTCCGAGATTTTTAGCGAGCGTGGGCTCCCCATTTCCCGCAAAGGTGATGTAGTCGATCGGAACTTCAGGCACGGAACGCAGCTCGTGGGCCAGGGCTTCGGTCGGAACAAAAATTTCGCGTTGCGCCGAATGAACTTCGGTCCTCCCCGATTGGCAATACACGCAATCAAAAGAGCAGGTTTTCTGGAAGGAGGAGATCGGATCGATCCCCAGAGAACGGCCCAACCTCCAGGAGGAAACGGGCCCATAGATGTATTTGTATTTAGGTTGTTTCATTTTCAGCCTATATTAAAGAGAGAAAAACCCCCGCGTATTTCTTCGAGCACCGTTTTCTATTGATTTTAGGGGCTAACGGTACAGCCCAAGTCTCTTGTTTCATTTCCAAAATGGTCGACTTGGGCAGCCCCAATTTCCGTTGCTCGGAAATTGATAAGTATTGGGACTGCACCACGAACCCTTAAAATTGTATAGAAACGCGGTGCCAGGGGGGTTGACCAAAGCAGGCATATTACATCATGGAATCTCTCTTATATCAAACGGATTCCCGAGCCTTCACCCCCGTTCAGAAACTAGTTCCGAACGGGG
>JBAXGK010000362.1:0-2232 GCA_037139435.1 Candidatus Omnitrophota bacterium
CTCCCGACGCACTGGCACCCCGTCGGATGACTGGGGCGTGGCCGGGATCTGCGACTTGGTGGCATCGGCTGACGTGTGGCAGGAAGATAAGGATAAAGACTGCCGGCAGGATGCCAGAGATCCTAAAATACAATTTCCTGTTCGATTAAATTAGGCGGCCAAAGCGCCGCAACTTTTTAATACATAAATAAATTCCAAGCTCCAGAATCCAATTTCAACGGAACTTTAAGCCTCTGGCGGAGTTCTTAGCCTCAAAACATCCCCACTTCTCTAAAATATTTCAGCCTACAACTCCCAGTCTTTTCTTTTCCTGATTATTGATGCCCGCCTTGGCCGCCTTTAGAAGCCGCTTCTGATAGTTCGGGATTGGCGCCAATTGGTCTTCTGATTTTCCATCTATATTTATGGTTCCGATGGAAACGCCTTCGTCGAGCGCCTGCCATATCTCGCGTAGGCTGTCACCTTCGCACATGCAAGAGTCTTCGTCCCTTTTCAGGAATTCGCCGAAGCGGCGGCGCGCCTGCCAGATGACGAGATATGCCAGCATGCATACGAAGACATGCCCTTTCACCCTGTTCGCATTCCAATGCCTGACAGGGCGGATGAATTCATCCGTCGTCTTCATGTGCCTGAAAGCCTGCTCCACCCAGGTTAGTCTTTTGTAATGGTCGACGACTTCCGCCTTATTGAAAACGGACACCCCCACAGTCGTAGTTATGACATAGCACCCGTCGAGTCTTTCAAGCTCGTCAATTCTCTGCTGGTCGCGTTCATATTTGAAACTACCTTCGCCGTATTCGATTTTAAAACACTTCTCCATCCCCCATTTGCCAAGCCATCTGTAAAGTCGTTTCGCAATGACTTTCTCTTTCATATATTTCCCGTCGGCTACATTCTTCCGCACGCTTTCCAGTTTAGCTTCCGTTTTCTCGAGCAGTCTCAATCGTGTCGCCCTGTCGTCGTCTTTTTTCAAAGGGTTGTGGCACAGGACGTAACGAATCCCATTGTCTTCAACCTCGGCGAGTTCCTGGTCGAACAAACTGATCTGGAGCGGATGCCTGTCATCATTGGCAAACTTTATTATCTCCTGACGTGTCAACGCCGTTATGTAATCAATGCCGGATCCCGGCAAGGTGTCCATCTCGCTTCGGATCGCCCCGGTCACCATTCCCCGGTCACCAACGAAGATGAACTTGTCAACGCCCAATTCCGTCTTGATCCTTTTCATCTGTTCCATGACCGTGCCCGCATCCTTGGTGTTCCCGTTGAAAACCCTTATCCCGAGAGGACGTCCGGCGGAGTTTGTGAGCATGCCCACTACAATTTGCAGCTTCCCTTTTTTGCCATCGCGATTGTAACCGAATTTGGCCAACGGGCAGCATGTCCCCTCAAAATACACGGACGTGATGTCGTACATGAAAATGGTGTCGCCGATATCGGCTCCGGCCATCAGAATCTTCTCCATCGCGCACTGTCTGCCATAGAGTGCTTCCAATGAACTGTACCAGCGATTGAACGGAATGTCGACCGGCCCGAGAATTCTCGCCAAGGGCGAATCCGGATAGGCCTTCGCTAGTGCCCGTTTTGAGTGCGGTTTTGGGTTGACCACCCTGTCGATGATCATCGCAATGACAGCCGAACGGTCAATTTCAGAAAGATTGGCCTCAAGGGTCGCTTGAATCCCAAGATCCTCGCAGAGGCGCAACGCTGTCCAGGCGCTCCCTACGCTTACGCCTCCCTGAAATTTTATCAGGTCTTTGAAAACCATCGGCTCCTTGCCGGCCTTCAGGGCCATGTCGATCCGATTGATGTCATCCGTCGGCAGTGAGCTTATGTTGATCTCCCGGACAAAGACCGGCGTGCCTTTATCGTTACGGGTCTGGTAACCTATCCAAAAATAAGAATAGTGCTTCCCACTTTTCTTACTGAACTTTTTCACTCTTCGTTTCATTTGTTCTCCATATATTGAGGCCTAGTATCTATCCTTCTAATGTCAAACTCAATGTTTATTATATCCCATATATAGCATTTATCAATATTCTATCCTACAAAATAATTCAAAAAAAACGCAGTTTTGTTGATTACCAACAAGTTAGAGATTGAAATTGGCGGATTCCCGTGAAAGTTCCGTTAAAGCTTAATCGCGCCAAACGCGCCAAAGCTCCATCGCGCCAAGCGCGCGAGCGGTGACTTTGTCACGCGCACTCCCTGGAATGCTATCGCATTCGTAAA
>JBAXGK010000363.1:0-2214 GCA_037139435.1 Candidatus Omnitrophota bacterium
TGGCCAAAATCACCGCCGATCATATCCCTAAAATATTCTGCCCAGCCATCTTTTTGCACCGCCTCTTTAAATAATTTCTCATTATCCACAAAAACAATGTTTTCCGTGTCGTTCGCGAATATCTTTTTAAGCGATTCCACGTCGCGCATCGGATACTGCGCGCAAACATACATTATCCCTCTTCGCCTTAAAATCTCCCGGAGTTTTAGATAATTATCTCTTGTTTTTGGATTGATATACCCCAGCCTCATCTGCTTGGTTTTATCACGATACTTCTCGGCGAGCTTCAAATCGCCCATGTCCCTATAGACACCTTCGCTAGCGCCATAAGCTCGGTCGATTTGAGGGCTTTCAGGATAAAACCTTATAAATCTTTCGAATAACTCCAAGGCTTCAGAATATCTTTTTTGCTGTTGATAAAGGGTTCCCAGCTTAGGGTACGCTCTAAAATCCTGCGGGTTAAGCTCTATCGCCGTCCTATAGGCCGTCTCGGCTTCGCCGGACCTTCCCTGATAGCGGTAGGCATCGCCTAATTCACGATACGCATCATAATTTTTTGGATTAATTTCCACCGCTCGTTTACACGCCTCTTCAGCTTCTGGATATTTGGTCACCTCTCGGTAAGTGTCACCCAGTTCATAATAAGCCTCATCATTTCGAGGATCGAGCCCGATGACTTTCTTATACGTCTTTTCCGCCTCAGCGTATTTGCGCTGCATCCGATACGAATTTCCTTGTCTGATTAACTTTTGATGCGTTGACAACGATTCATAGTCCTGGATGTTTTCTATTTTTCTTTCTCTGTCTTGCTGTGGAAGCGGCTTCAACCAGCCGAGCTCTTGAAGTTTTGTTGTGAGATGCAACCAAAGGAGCCTCGCTAATTTATAAGTCCGGCATGATTTTAAAAAGTTAATGACTTTTGAGTCGGAAGGACTCTCATAAGGCATGTGTGGCCCGTTATCATTGATCCCCATCATGGTAATCACCATGTCCGGACGGTAAGTGTCGAGATTGGATTCAAGACTATATAACACTATTGTGTCGGTAACAGTTCCGGAAACCCCTTTATCGATCACGCTAAATTTGATGCCGCTACTGCTCTGTTTAAGGATCTCCTCAAGATAGGGGGGATATTGCATGGCCGTCGTGGATTCACCCAGGCACATAATGCGGTAACTTCCCTTCCGGCTGATCGCAACACGGTTTCGATGCTCCTGGATCGAGGTCAATACAAACCCGCCCAATCGCAATCCCGCTTCAAGGATCATGATCGTTAGGATCAAGCCTAAAAGCATAAGCGCTGTTTTTTGAAGGAAAGATGTTTGAGGTTTATTCATAACATTACCGCTCTTTTTTTAAGTATAAAAAAGGCCGAAAAACCTCATTGGGGCCTCAGGAGCAGGTTATTTAAAATAGAGGGGTAAGCCTCGCAGGCAGTCCAACAGCCTGGACATTTATGTTCCTGTATCGATTTTCTAACCTCGTCTTTTCTTTTAAAGAATAATTTCCAAAATTCCTTTAGATCGTACCCGGCCTCCGAAAGATTCCCTATTTTGGCTTCAAAGCCCATGCACGGATAGATGTCCCCGTAAGGATCGATAAAACAGGAACCGCCAAGTGCGCTGCATTTCAATGGGGCTTTTTTTTCCGTTAAATATTTTGGCATAAATTCAAAATATCTATTTTCCAAAAGATCTTTAAACTTTTTGTTATTTTTCTTATGTATCCTCCTTAGGGCCTGCACGGACATATACACCTCGTTGTCCATCACCCTTCCGGAGGGCAAAGCTCCGACGTTGTTGTAAAAAAAAGACTCCTGGGCAAAATTGAAATGCGTTTCATCAAAACGAAACCCCTCTATTTTCTTTTTTAGATCGGATAATAGCAGGGGAAGGTCCAGATGGTTTTCTTTAGATACTGTAACCCCAAGATACGCGTTAACCGTTTTAAAAGCCCTCAACTGCGTGAAAGTCTCCAGACATCTATCGTAGGCCCCTGACACGCCTCTCAATTTATCATGGACTTCCTTTGTTCCGTCCAGGCTGCAAGTAATGATCAGCTTGGTGTTTCTCATGGCGGGTATCAACCTGCGCACGCTTTTCAATATACTGCCGGAGGAAAAACCATTGGTCGCAAATGTAAGAATGGCCAGTTTTTTCTCTGCAATCAAAAAACCCAGGATCTCGTCGATGTCTTCCCTTAAAAAAATCTCCC
>JBAXGK010000364.1:0-2199 GCA_037139435.1 Candidatus Omnitrophota bacterium
AGAGGATTCAAATCGAAAAAAATCGTTTGCCCTGTTAACATATTGAAAATCCTTAGGTTACATCAAATGAACCAATCAACAACCGGACAGTAGTGAAAATTAATAGTAACGCAGTATAGAAGCGCTTTGAACAGGACCTGAGAAGAGAACTATGATTCCTTTAAAGAATCCACCGGCCGGACTTGTGCAGACCCCGGACAGTTTTTTTAGGCGTAAACAGCGCCAGGTAGCTTTTTATCTCAGCACGACCTTCCGCCTACATCTGATCCACTTCAGCTGCTGTCTTATGATCATTGTTTTCCACATGCTTATGATGACTACGCCTCTCATGGAACGCTTCGAGAACGTTTTTATCGACCTTTTTTTTCGGGAGAGAACTCCGGTCGCCATGCACCCGGCGATCGTTCATATCGATATGGCGGAGGACAGTCTTCAGGTGTTTGGGCGGTGGCCGTGGCCAAGGTACAATCATGCTGCCTTAGTGCATATCCTCCATGAATGGGGCGCTAAGGAGATCGTTTTCGACGTGATCTTTAGTGAGTCCAGCACCACCTTTGACGATGAGGCCTTGAGTCAGGCTATTGAGGAGGCCGGGAATGTGTACTTGCCGGTGATGTTGGAGTCTCTGGGCGGGAAGAATACCTGGATCCATGCGATGCCCGAATTTGAACGTTTTGCAAAAGGGATCGGGCATGTGAATATTTTCCCGGATCGGGATGGCACGATCCGTCGGGTGATGCCGCTGCTTTCCTACGGAGGAGAGACCTATTCTTATCTCGGCGCCAAAGTGGCGTTCGACTACCTTGGCAAAGACATATCGAAGGGTAAGTTGAATATGCCTACGGACCAGGAGGGAAGGATCTTTATCAATTGGGCAGGGAAATGGAAGGATTCTTTCCTGCACTATTCTTTTTTGGATGTGATCAAAAGTTATGCTGCTATCCGTGAAGGAAAGACACCCGTTATCACGCCGGACAAGATTAAGGGCAAAATCTGCGTGATCGGTCTTACGGCCCTTGGGCTTACGGATATCAAGGCGAACCCGATGGAGGAGACTTATCCGGCGGTCGGGGTTCAGACCAATATCATGAACAGCATCCTTATGAAACAGTACACTCGGCCCGTTGCTCTGCGGTGGAACAGGGTCGTGCTTTTGGTGATCGGACTCTTGCTTTCTTTTTTCTTTCTTTTTTCGCGACAAGTCCTTTCTCTTGTGGTCGGGTTGGGGTTCGGATTTTTATGGGTTCTTTTTGCTTTCTGGCTTTTTGTCGACCGGGGGATCTGGGTTTTCGTGGTTAATCCGATCCTTATGATCTTCTCACTTTTCGTGTTTTCAGCGGTTTTTTCGATCACGATCGGGAAGCGCGAACAAGCGCGCCTTTTTACTTTGGCGACGCGAGATGGCTTGACCGGACTTTATGTTATCCGTCATTTCCGGACCTTGCTTAACGATGCGGTCATAGAAGCTCATAAGAAGCAGCAACCGCTTTCTATTATTCTTTTGGATCTGGACTACTTCAAGAAGATCAACGATAAGTACGGCCATGTCGCCGGAGACGTTGCGCTTAAGTATGTTGCCGAGAACCTCCGGCTCATGACCAGGACGGAAGAGGGGGGCGAGATGACGGCTGTGGGACGTTACGGGGGTGAAGAGTTTATCGTGATGTTCAAGAAATGCCATTTGATCGACGCGGCCTTTAATCATGCGGAAAAGATCCGGCGGCAGCTCGAGCAGAATTCTTTTAGTTATGAAGGCGTGAAGATCTCACTGACAGTGAGTATTGGAGCGGCGACTTTGAGACCCGGAGAGACGGTTCCCGATCTGATGGTTCTTCGTTCGGACGAGGCTCTTTATCGAGCGAAGACAGAAGGACGCAACCGGGTTTGTGTTGAAAAAGACGCTGGCGAAGAAGTCCCCCCGAGGAAGGAAGAAAAGGGAGCCTGATGCTAAAGAAGATATTGGTCGTGGATGATGAGCCTGTCGTGGTGACTCTCCTTAAGAGTCGTATCGAATCGCGCGGGTTCAAAGTTGAGATTGCGACGGAGGGTGCCAGCGCTATTGAGAAAGCGAAGGAATGGCGTCCCGATCTCATCTTGTTAGACATCGTTATGCCGGGCATGGACGGTTTTGAGATCTGCCGCCGTCTCAAAGCTACGAAAGAGCTCGCCGCTATTCCCGTGGTCCTCTTCACCGCCTCC
>JBAXGK010000365.1:0-2199 GCA_037139435.1 Candidatus Omnitrophota bacterium
TGGGAGTAAAAAAAATAAAACCGTACAAAAAATATTCACTCAGTGATTCCGCCACAGCAAAGATCTTTTCCCTATGCATGGACGATCGTTACTGATTTTGGACTATCTTTGACCCCGGTTTTTTGAATAGGCACAAGATTCGTGAGAAGCTCGATGACTTTTCGTTCGTCCGAGAGCTTTGAATAGTGACTCATCTGCCGAACCAGCGACCTGAAGCGCGAAGGCTCTATTTTTTCCGATTGGGAGATATAGATCTTGTTGTACCGTGTCACCTTATCGTGTTCCGTGTCATGAAGGAGCTCTTCGTAAAGTTTTTCGCCCTCCCTCAAGCCCGTGAATTTGATCGCAATATCCTTCCCGGGGATAAGTCCGGAAAGCGTGATCAGATTCCTCGCGAGATCTGCGATCTTCATCGGTTCGCCCATGTCCAGAATGAAGATCTCGCCGCCCTTGCCGAGAGCTCCCGCCTGAAGGACCAGTGATACAGCCTCCGGAATGCTCATAAAATAACGCGTGATCTCGGGATGCGTGACCGTGACCGGTCCGCCACTCTCGATCTGTTTTTTGAATAAAGGAACCACGCTTCCTGCCGAGCCGATCACATTCCCGAACCTTACTGCCATAAACCGCGTCCGCGTCCGTCCCGCCTTGGACTGCAGGATCATCTCCGCCATGCGCTTGGTTGCGCCCATGACGCTCGTGGGATTAACCGCCTTATCGGTTGAGATCAGAACGAACCTTTCCGCACCATAATGGGTTGCGGCATAAACAAGATTCCGCGTCCCGAGCACATTATTCTTGACGGCAGCGACGGGGTTTTGTTCCATAAGCGGAACATGTTTGTGCGCGGCGGCGTGGAATATTACCTCGGGTTTGTAAGACCTGAAGATATGCCTCAGCAGTCCCACATCCTGGATGTCCCCGATGATCGTCCTGAACTTTACGTCCGGGAACAGGCCCCGGAGTTCCATCTCAAGGAAATAGACATCATTCTCATTGTGATCAAGCAAGATGATCTTTTGGGGACTATAGCGCAGGATCTGGTGACAAAGCTCGGAACCGATGGATCCGCCCGCGCCGGTGACGAGCACCCGCTTGTTCTTGAGATAGTCTTCAATGGGCGCCTTCTCGATCGCTACAGGCTCCCGCCCCAAAAGATCGTCCAGCCGTACCTGCCGCGGCTTGATCTCGAGAGTACCATCGATGATCCTTTCAAGAGCCGGCACAGTTTTGATCTTCACACCCGTTGCTTCACAGCACGAAAGAACGCTTCGGATGCGTTCCCCTGTTGCAGAGGGCATCGCGAGGATGATCTCTCCCACACCGTGTTCGTGAACAATGCGGGCGATATCATGACTCCCACCCAGGACTCTTACGCCGTGGATCGACGCGTGATGTTTATTCCTATCATCATCGGCGAAGCCCACCACTTCCCCCGCGCAATAATGACTCAAATATTGCTTGAGTACCAGGATACCGGTTTCGCCCGCGCCAACGATCAGCACTTTCACCTGATCGCTTGAGAGCGAGGTCCCTCGGTACCGCTCCTTGAGCATCCGGGTCAGGAGACGAATGCCCACGACCAGGGGACAGAAGAACAGGAGATCGATCACATAGATGGATCTTGGAAAAGGCGCCCCTCCAAGGATAAAAACATTCGCAAGAACGAAAAACACGGTGGCAACAACGCTTGCCCGCAATATTCGCAGGACATCGGTTATCCCGACGTAACGCCAGAGCCCGCGGAAAAGATCAAAAAAATAGAGACATGAAAGCTTGATAACCACCACGAGCGTGAGCGCCCGAAAAAAAACAGGCCTGACCTCCGACGGTAGGGAAAAATCAAACCGCATTAGAAAAGCAAGCGTGTAGGCCAGAACTATAAAGAAAAGATGCGCGGTCACAATAAAAAAAAACCGCCACCTCAAAACATACGGCTTAACACCTTCGAGATCCATAGTTCGTCCGATCTTCGACGTTAATGTGTGAATGCGCGATGCCGACCTTACTTCAAAATTTTGTAGAATGTTGAGTGATCTGCTTGCTGTTTAAATCACTAACCAATAGCCTTTAGGATACGACCGGTTACTTTTTGGGTAGAAAGGCCGTAATGATCCCATAAATAGTCGGCATCTCCAATGACCCGGTCCAGCTTCTCGGGAATACCTATTCGCTCAAATTTGCCGCTAAATCCGGATT
>JBAXGK010000366.1:0-2195 GCA_037139435.1 Candidatus Omnitrophota bacterium
GCTGAGGTTCTTTCTGCAGAGCCTCCGATGAAGGCCCGTTGATTTCTAAGAGGCGGGAAAAGCTCTTGGGCGCTTATTTTGTCTGAGAGGGATGAGTGAAAAATAATTTAAAGTCGTTCAACCATGGATTCCTTTAAGAGTAGACCATGACAGAAGATAGCCCCGACGTTATCCGTGATGCGCTTGGAATTTGTCCGATTTGTTTTGTCAGGGTTCCAAGCTGCCTGATCGAGAAAAACAATCAGGTTTTTTTAAAAAAGGTTTGTCCTCAGCATGGGCCTTCCGATCTTCTTCTCTCGTCTGCGCCGTTGTATTATCGCAATTTGGATCGGATGTATTTCTCTGTTATGGATGAAGACAAAGAAATGGGGGATGTGGAGCTTTATGTGACAGGCCGTTGCAATATGCGTTGTTCGATCTGCTATATGTCATGCAATAGCGACAAAAATGCGCTGATAGGTGAGCCATCACTTGCCGAGATCGAACAGTTTATCCGGCACTGCAAGCAACAAATGATCATTATTGGCGGGGGAGAACCGACGTGTCGCGAGGATCTGCCCGAAATCATAAGGCTCATTCGCTCTTTGGGGAAGTCCGTCATGATGAATACGAATGGCGTTCGCTTGGCTGAAATGGATTATGTTCTTTTATTGAAAAAGGCTGGTCTTCAGCGGGTGAATATCCAATTTGATGGTTTTTCGGAAGAGGCTGAGGTTCAACTGCGAGGAGCCAATTATCTTTCGGAGAAGTTTAAAGCCATTTCGAACATGAATGCGGCAGGGATGTCTGTGGGTTTAAATATGTGTTTGGTTCCCGGATTGAATAACCGCTCGTTCGGCAAGGTGCTCGATTTCATCGCCTGTCATCCTCATATCGTCTCCGTGAATTTCTTGACCATTGCCAAGCTGGGTGCTGCGGCAGCTTATCCCGATCGGGATTATCTCATGCCGGACCAGGCTGCCGATATGTTTTTGGACGAGTTGGGGGACAAGTTCTCGAGAGAAAATTTATTTCTTTTTCAGAAGCTTCATCTCGCCATGAAGTCATTCTTTCGTCAGCGGTACTGTTTTTATTCCGTGATCTACGTGGGGGTGAGAACGAAGCAAGGGTATGCGCCGCTCGACGCTTTTTTGAACTTCAAGCATTTGGATTTCTGGCTGACCTTGTATGAACGGTTTTATAAGAAAAGCCGCATCTTAAGCAAAGCGGCTTTTATTCTTGGTGTTTTGTCCCTCTTTTGCTCTCGACGCTCGTGGAAGATCGCTGGCGAATTGTTGTGGCTCAGCATTGCTTATGTCGCCCGAAGCGGAGCCTATTTCCGGCCCACCAGTTTCTTTTATATAAATTTTTCAACTTCATGTGATCCAAACAAAATTGATTACAGGGTTTCTCGCAATTGCCACAATGAAATGGCTTTCGCTTGCCATGTGGGGGATGCGTTGGAGCATCATGGACGCTCAGGGCATGTTTTTATAAGACGCGAAAAAGTAAAGCAGCAAGGACGAGCAGGGGCTCTTGAATGAAGGTGGCTAATCGAGAAAGAAAAACACTGGCTGAGACCAGGACTCTGTGTCCGGCATGCACAAAACTTCTAAAGGGTTCCGTGGTCGAAGAGGAGTGCGCGATTCACTTAACCAGGGCGTGTCCTGAGCACGGAGAATATTCCCAGCACATCTCAAGCCATACCGAATATTACAAGGGGCTGAGAGATTACTATTTTGAGGTGATGGATAAAAATTTTAAGCAGGGGCGCTACCTTCTCGTTGTTGCGGGGAAATGCAATCTTGAATGTCCGGTATGTTTTTTGGGAGGGCGGGAATTCAACGACATGTCCATTCCTGAGGTAAAGGATGTTATCCGGAGGAATAAGGGTGCGGAGTTGGTCGTTTTTGGCAAGGAACCAACCTGCCACGGGGACTTACCTGAGATCATTAAGCTTTTAAAGAAAACACAGAGTTCTGTCAGTTTATACACCAATGGTGTGCGGATAGGGGACAGGAAGTATTTGAATGAGCTGAAACGGGCTCGTGTTAACAAGATTTATCTGCAGTTTGATGGGTTTAAGGAAAAAACTTACGACGATTTTAGAAATACCGGCATGCTGGAGCAAAAGTTCAAAGCTCTGGAAAATTTACGGCTCGAAAAAATAGATACGGTCATCAATGTGACAGTGGCAAAGGGCGAGAATGAGGAGG
>JBAXGK010000367.1:0-2189 GCA_037139435.1 Candidatus Omnitrophota bacterium
AAGAGAGGCTCATGGGTTTGATGCAGCAAATACTTCGACCAATCTTCCGAACGGATGCGATGCTCCTCTTTTAGCTCCTTAAAATACTCCGTTCCGGGATAAGGAATGCAAACATCGAATTTGGCGGCATCGAGCGGAAGCTTTTTGGAAAAATCGATCGTTTTCCTCATTGTCTCTTCCGTCTCCCCCGCCAGACCCAAGATAAAAAAACCGCAGGCATTGATCCCGGAGCTACTGCAAAGAGTTACCGCTTTTTGGATCTGGGCCAGGGTCGTTCGTTTTTTGATCCGGTCCAAAACTCCCTGGTCGCCGCTTTCAATGCCAAATCCGATCTGCCAGCACCCTGCTTTTTTTGCAAGCTGGAAGAACTCCAGGTCGACCATGTCCACGCGGACCCCGTTCACGCATGTCCATGGAAATTTTAATTTGCGACGGATGATCTCGCGGCAGATATCTTTGGCTCGATTAATATTCTGAGTAAAACTGTCGTCGACGATATGGATCTCTTTAAATCCAACGCTTAACAAATTCTCCATCTCATCCACGACCCGACTGACCGATTTGACCCGAAAAAGGCTTCCGAATATCGATTTGTTGCAGAAATTGCACTGATGGGCGCATCCACGGCTCGTCTCGATGTGACCGCACGGGTTCTGTCGGGAACTCAACCGTGAATTCGCATATCTCTTCAAGTCAAACTGGGACCAATCCGGATAAGGCAAAGCATCAAGATCATCCAACAATTTCCGCGCCGGAGTTCTGCAGACCTCGCTCCCCTTTTTATACATAATGCCCGGCACTTCACTTAAAGATTTCGACCGCAGTATGTCGGGGATCGCCAGATCGCCTTCTCCCAAGACCAGGATATCGAAACAGGACTCTTTAATAACCTCGTCCGGTAACGTTGAGACGTGTGCCCCGCCCACGATGGTGGTCATGTCACTCGCTTTCTCTTTAACGAGAGTCATGAGGGTTTTGACCAAGGGGAAATCCGGCGTTTTGATAGAAGCACCGACGAGAGTTGGCTTAAATTCCGCGACGCATTTCAACAAACTTTCAGCGGGATTGGCTGATAATTCCAGATCTATGATCCGCACCTCATGGTCCCGAAGATGTCCCGCCAAGGTTGCCAGGGTGAGATTGGGATAGCTGGGCGCTGCGACCCTCACGTTCGTATCTATATAGACATTCTGACGCGACGGCGGATTGAAGAAAAGTATTTTTGCCATAAGTTATCTATCATCCTGGGCTTAGAGTGAGGATGGATTAAAAAAGAGGTGTAAAATTGCCCTCGGTAATGGGCCGTATGCTAGTCGAAAAAATCAAGGCACGCAATAAAAATCATGCTTAGCGCCACACGGAATACCCTTGGGGATGGCATTGACATTGACGCTGAAAAACATTAATCTTTCGCTCATGAATGCCGCCCCTTTTATCAGCTTTATCACTCCGGTTTATAACGAAGAAGAGAATATTGCGAGAATGCTCGCGAACCTCTTCGCGATCCTGAATACCCACCCCGAGTGGAATTGGGAAGTCATCCTGATCGAGGATGGAAGCAAGGACAAAACCCGCGAAGTCCTTCAAGCGGAAGTCCTGAAATATCCCAATACGCAGCTGATCATCCACGAAAAGAACCGCGGCTACACCCAATCAATGAAAGACGGCCTTAAAGTCGCGCGCGGGCAATATCTCATGTATGTCGGGGCGGATGAGGAATTCGATTCCTCCGAGATCCCGGCGTTTGTGGAGATCCTCCGCAAGGGAGAGACTGACGTCCTTTTAGGAGTGCGCTGGCAGCGTAATGCTTATCAGCTTTTCAGGTTCTTTCTTTCCGTGATCTATATCTTTACCCTGAACTATCTCTTCAAGATCCGCATCAACGATTATAATTGGTCCCAGGCCTGGAGCCGGAAGGTCCTCGGAGCGATCGATCTGACCTCCAAATCGCTTTTTGTTTTGCCCGAGATCATCATCAAGGCCCACGATCTCGGATTCCGCATCAAGGAGATCCCCTCGAATCACCGTGGCCGCCAGGCGGGAAAATCCTCGGTCAACATGAAAATCATGGGTTCTGCCCTCTGGGAAGGCTTGAAATTCTGGGGACTCAGGCGTTCGAAGAATTACAAAGCTGGAAAAAGTTAAAGCCGTTTGCAGTAGATAGTACGTCGTGAAAGCCCTCAGAAAAA
>JBAXGK010000368.1:0-2185 GCA_037139435.1 Candidatus Omnitrophota bacterium
GAGTGGTCACAGCATCCGTTCTTATCCTTATCAGTCCATCCACCGCAGGTTTTAGGCGGACGTTTGGGCGACTTTTTAACTTCCTGTGCCTGAGCGGAGCGGAAAAGTCCGCCACCGAATAGAAGTATGCCGGCTAAAAACGCCGGTGTGCGTAGAATTAGATTGCGCCGGGTCAGTTTAATTTTTTCCACAACAACTCCTTTTTGACAGAGGCTTAAAAGGAAGGAATTAAACCAGAAATCGCGTCTAAAAACAAACCTTTAGCGGGAGATTTGCGCGTCTTTCACCCCGTTGGCTTTGTATGAGATTTTTTACCACAGAGGTCACGGAGGCACGGAGAACTTCCGGGCATTGGAAAATATTCTCTCAAAAAACCACCAAGCCCGCCGAATTTTTTCAAAGCATTGGAAAAATCGGACGAAAAGCTCCAGATATTGGAAAAGTTCAGTCACTACTGTCCGGTAAAAGTTTCAGAGGATAAATACCATCTGGGTAGCATCCTGTCCATCGGGCGGTTTCAACGGTTTTTCGGGGCTTAAACAAAGCAGTTCCATTAAGTCCATACGCATCATCAGGCCGTCTTTGACCCGCCGGGCCATCGTGGTCAGGCTCATTTCGGCCCTGGTCATGAACTTGATGTACGAAAGCAGCAGATAATAGATCATCGCGGTCCAGATTTGTGCCATGACTGCATTCTTCGAAGTGCCGAGGAATGTTTTAATCTTCAGGTTCTGTTTGATCCATTTGAAGAACAGTTCGATCTGCCAGCGTTGTTTATAGATGGCGGCGATGGTGGCCGCCGCCAGCCGGAAGTTATTGGTGATGAACTGATAAATTTTCCCAGTCTCTTCGTCTTTGAATGTGATCAGGCGTATTCGGGCCGGATATTTTTGAGACGAGGCCTGCCCGTTTAAGCAGACGATCCGATCCGAGAGAACTCCTTTTTCCCCGCCCTCGCTGTGCTGTCCGGTAATCCGGAAGTCCATGTTGCTTTTCGCACGGGTCACGAAGAAGGCCCCAGTTTTATGGATGGAATAGAGCCATTCGAAGTCGATATAGCCCTTGTCGATGCAGTAGATGCTGTCCGGTGTAATGCTGAAAAACTCCTTGGCGGCTTTCACATCATGCATCTTCCCGTCACTGATGTAAGCGAAGACCGGAATGTGCCCGTTGTGATTAAGCTGGCAGTGCAGTTTGACCGCGCCTTTCTGCTTACGGAACTTTGCCCAGTCGAAAACGCTCAGGCACAGATCGATGGTTGTGGCGTCAATGCTGTAGAGCGGATGGTCGAACCTGAACTTGTGTTTCGGAGCCAGCCGCGCGGTTCGGCGCACCAGTTCATGAAAAAGCTCTTCAAATAAGTCGCTCTTGCGCCGCTCCAGTCCGTCCGCGATGGTGCTGCGAGGTACCGGCTTGAGCCCGAGGTGGTACAGACGGGGGCATGTACCTGCAATCCGCCAGTGATTTCTCTTAAGGTTTGCTTGCCGGTCGCCTGGGCGTAGAGCAGGAGTAGAAACTGCGGCCAAGCCTTGAAACTTTTGGCGTAGCGGTCGGCACCCAGCCGGTCGGCCGATTTCTGAAAAGTATGTCTCGGAATAAAATTGAACAGCTGATTGAAAACCGTAGGCTCATATCCCATGGCTCGATACCCCCTTTGTTGTTGGCTTTTGACGAACCGAACAATAAAGGAGCTCTTTCGAGCCGTCTAGATTTTCAAATGTTTACCGGACACCAGTGATCAGCTATCTTAATTTGGGGCTTTGCGGGATTAGGTATTGGAAAACTCATAGAAAATAAAAAGCCCAATAAGAGGGTCCCGCTTAACGTTCTCTGACAATTCCACGTCCATTCTCTAAAACTTCCCGCCCGAGGCTTGTCCAAACCGGCGAATTCAGGCTAACTATGCGCCTCGCAACGAAAGGGCTTTTATCTCATGAAGGTACTGGTGATTGGAAACGGCGGACGGGAACATGCGCTCTGCTGGAAACTGAAGAACGATTCGCGCAGGCCGGAGCTTTTCTGCGCGCCCGGTAACGCCGGTACCGCCCAGCTCGGCACCAATCTCGCCCTCTCCGCCACCGATGTCGCCGGAATCGTCGCGTGGGCCAAAGCCAACAAGCCCGACCTGACGGTGATCGGCCCGGAAGCGCCGCTCTGCGCCGGTCTGGCCGATGCGCTGGAGGCC
>JBAXGK010000369.1:0-2179 GCA_037139435.1 Candidatus Omnitrophota bacterium
CCCCGTGCGACACGAAGTCGCCAAAAGAGCTGTGGCACTCCATAGGATATGATGCCACCATCCATACGACTGGATGAACCTACGGCCCTGAATAAAGAGCGGGTCGGACAAAGCAGCAAAGCATGTAAATGCGGGAACTTATGCGTAAGCAGCGGATCCTCCTGGAAGCCATAATCCGGGTAAGCGCCAGGTAGTAGATATGCCGAAGACATCTGAACCTGCGTTGAGGATCGTAACGTGGAATTACGGATAAATGGCTGACACCGTAATATTGAAGATATGGAAGAAGCTGGGGGTTAACTTCTTCGTCGTCACCAATATATCTTCCGGTCCATAGCAGGCGGCTAAGTCTACATGCTCCAATGGCGGAACGTGGTAAGCCTGAAAGGCCCCTTTGGCAACAAAGGAAGGTGAGTCGTAAGACGATCTATCGCTTTGCAGGTATAGGAGGTTCGAGTAAGCGAATGCTGATCTGTAATGGATCAGATACGAACAATAATTGTTCGGCACGAAAGTGAGCCCACTTCGAACTGGTCCAAAATGGTGAGATAATTTGGCGAACTGAATGAATGAAGAAACGCAAATGACGGTGGATTTATCCACTGGTGCCTCTTCAACTAAGCACCCAAGTACTTGGAAGGGATTACCCTGGTCTAAGATAAAGGCGCATGTATTTAGGCTCCAGATGCGTATTGCCAAGGCAGAAAGAGAGGGAAAGAAAGGCAAAGTATCCGCTTTGCAACGACTTCTCACTTCATCGTTTTATGCCAAATGTTTGGCAGTTAAACGAGTCACAAGTAATAAAGGTAGCAAAACACCCGGAGTCGATGGTGTTATTTTTCGAACAGATCGTCAAAAGATAAATGCGGTTCTCGACCTAAAGAGGAGAAATTACAGCTCTCTTCCATTACGTCGAATCCACATACCGAAGAAGAACGGGAAATTGCGCCCGCTCTCTATTCCAACGCAAAAAGATCGAAGTATGCAAGCCCTATGGCATGCCGCTTTAGTTCCTATAGCAGAGGAAAGAGCCGATCCAAATGCATATGGTTTTCGACCAAAACGGTCTACCCACGACGCAATACAGCAATGCTTTAATGCGCTAGGTAAAAGAAAATCACCGCGCTGGGTCTTAGAGGGCGATATTTCCGCCTGTTTCGATCGGATCAGCCATAAATGGCTCTTAGAAAACATTCCGATGGACAAGGTTGTCTTGAGGAAATTTCTCAAAGCTGGTTTTATGGAAAATGGCGATAAGCACCCAACCGAACTAGGCGTGCCACAAGGGGGCACTATCTCAACAACTATTGCGGTCATAGCCCTATCTGGACTAGAGACCAAGCTTCGTAGCGGAAAAACGAGACAACGGTGTAAGGAGCAGATCAACGTGATCGCGTATGCCGATGATTTTGTTGTTACTGCTGCAAGCAAAGAACTGTTAGAAGAGAAAGTAATCCCTATCTTGATTGAAGCATTAGGTGAAGTTGGTTTAGAGCTTTCAAAAGAGAAGACACGGATAACTAGGATTGAGGAGGGATTCAATTTTCTTGGCTTCAATATACGAAAGTATCAGAATGGGACGGTCCTTACAAAACCATCCAAGGTCAATGTTAAATTATTCCTTGCTGACATCAGAGAGATCATTCGGAAAGGTGTTTCACTACCAACCGATCAGTTAATTCATCGGTTAAATCAGAATATAACTGGATGGACAAATTATTATCGAATTGCTGCATCTTCGCAAATATTTGCCCAAATCGACTCGGAAATTTTCTCTGCACTAAAGCGATGGGGCCTGAAGCGTCATGCACGCAAAGGGACAAAATGGATCATGCAACGATATTTTACTACCGTCGGCATGAATCACTGGCGATTCTATTGTGTAACTAAAGATAAAGTAGGTAAAGAAAAGAAGCTTTATTTAAAGAACGCAACCGAAACGCACATCCGAAGGCACAAGAAAATTATGGCCGCTGCGAACCCTTTTGATCCTCAATTCAAGGAGTATTTCCAGAAAAGAGAACAGGAGCACAAGACTAGGAAAATGCTACTGAAAAACTCAAAGTAAGCCGGATTGAAACTGATTTGATCTTATGCGGGCTTGAGCGTAATGCGGTGAAAGTCGCACGTTGCGTTCTTAGAGGACTGCTCCTCAGTAATGGGGAGTGGTTACTCGACT
>JBAXGK010000370.1:0-2177 GCA_037139435.1 Candidatus Omnitrophota bacterium
TAACGATTCTTGAAGCACGAAATAAAAAAAATGCAAAAACCCGCAGTGCAAATAAAATACCTCTGGAGGTAAGCAAGAAGGAATTGCAGGTCGAACTTTTCCACCCGCAAACCCTCAATATCCCTCCAAAAATCCCGCACCGCATCTGGAAATTTAAACGCGGAAGGAATCAGCATTAGATTCAGCGCTAAAACCGAAAGAACTGCTCCCGCCATATATAACAGTAAGCATTTATACCGCCCAAACAACACGGAAAAACCGATTAGAAAAAAGGTTATCATGAAACAGCCGTTATACCGGATCATTGCGGCCAAAACAAAAAAGGTGGCCGCCAAATAATCTTTTCTGGACCCTGCCAACAAATAGAATCCAGCAAGGAAAAAGGCGAGCTGTAACGTCTCATTGCTTTTAGCTAAATCGGTAGGAGAAATATAAGCTGCGCGGAAAGCAATAATGATAAAGAAAAGAACCAGATACAAGAGCAGTGGAATAAACTCTATCGCACTTAATTTTTGGTTACCCCGTGTTTTTTCTATAAGGCCTTTCAGAATAAATCCCAGTCCAATATAGGCAACGATTGTTCCGATTCTGATAGTGAATTCCGCATCACCAAATAAAGTTAGGGCGAACATGTTGAGAAAGACCGAGGGCGCAAAAACAAATTGCGGGACAATCGTAAAGTCAGCGCCGTAAATTGTCGGCAATACCTGCGTTTTAAGGCTGTGCGCCAACCAGTATTGCTCGGCACCATCGCCATCACCCCCAAAATGTGAAAACAAGATCTTCCCATGAGAAAGAGTGAAGACGCCCGCCAGGACCACCGCATAGAGAAAAAGAAATTTTATCTCCCGAGAGGACGACACCCCGATTCCATCCTGTTCCGGCGCCCCTTTCTTGCGAACCAATAAAAAAAACAACTCTGCCATCAAAATCCCGAAGCCCATCAGAAGGACCATGGTTTCTCTGGTGAATTCCTGATGTAACACGGCCTTATAAAGCGTCGAAGATACAAAATAGAAAGCATAATTAATGAGAAACCCTTTCAGAAACGTCTCGATCCTGTCTTCATCAACGCGGGCGAAATGCTTTGCGATATAAATCCCGGGTATAAAATAAATCAACAGCGTTCCAGCAAGAACAGTAAGCCCGGAAAGCGTTTTCACCCACAAGGGATACCGAATGATGCCGACCCAAAAAGCCGGGGCAAAACTCCATGACATTTCCTGAGCTTGCGATAATCCAAGAATTCCAGACAGATAAGTAAAGAACAATACCCCAGAAAACAACAGGCTCTTTCCATTTCGATCGGTTTTTTTAGTAAGGTTCGCTGTGGAAAACATTTTTTATTCTCTCATCTGACAATAGGGTGTTTTTCCTTGAGATTGCTAAATCGGCGCGAAAGTTTTTTTGTGAGCAAGGGAGGGAAGAAAACATTGAATCCTGCTAAAGTGACATCATAGATATTTTCAGGATTCCCGCCCAACGCATGGAGAAGTTCGGATAAATGCGTATTCCGCTGAAAGCGGCAGGTCATTCTGCTGAATCCGGCAGGTGCCGGTCTTTCACAAAATCAATTTTTTGATTCTACAACATACCTGCCGCTTTGCCGCAATATTTCGTTACGTTTTTCAGACCGTTTGGGATTTATCGGGTCAGGGTCTGGGGTTGTCCGCGCACGCGATCGTAGCTATAAGCGCGTTTAAATGCTTGAAATCTTGCCACTTGTTGTGACTTTCCTCCTTTCGTTGAATTTTGGCTTCAAAAAGGCTTCACGCTTTTTTATTGTCCCGTCTCATTGAAGGTCCTGTGAGTTCGAATTTATGGGCATCATGGAAAAGCCGGTCAAGAACCGCGTCAGCGATGGTGGGATCTCCGATATGCTCATGCCAATCCTTGATCTCCAGCTGACTGGTGATGACCGTGGCGCCTGTTTTGTAACGCTCCTCCACGATCTCAAGAAGGTCCTTTCGTTCCTGGTCATTGAGAGCATGGATCCCGAAGTCGTCGATCACAAGCACTTTGACTTTGGTCAATTTTTCGAGACGTTTCAAATAAGAGCCTTCTCCGCGCGCGGCGTAAAGCTCTTCCAGAAGCTTCGGCCAGCGGCGGTAAAAAGCCTGATGGCCTTGCCGGCAGGACCACTGCCCAAAGGCGGATGAAAGATAGCTTTTCCCGAT
>JBAXGK010000371.1:0-2172 GCA_037139435.1 Candidatus Omnitrophota bacterium
GCTTTTTCTCAAACCCGAGAAAAACATGTTTCGAAGTCTATCTAGGATTTGGGGCCCTGACATAAATAATGCTTTTTATGGCTCTAGAGCTTAAGATTACCCTCATAAAGTCCGATGACCTTCTAAACCAGCAACTCGTGGACAGGCATGATCTAGTTTCGAAACAGGAGAACCGATGGATCATAGGATCTTAATCGAGGACTGGGCGATTGTGATGGCCGTCTGTACCTTGGTCCCTCTCATTTGCCGTACGGTCAAATTGCCGTTGGTCCTGGGCTACATCCTGGCCGGCGTCATTATCGGCCCCTACACACCCCCCTGTAAGTTTGTCACGGACCTTCTCAGTATCAATGTTTTTACCGATCTCGGAATTATCCTTTTGCTTTTTCATATCGGGCTTGAGTTCAGCCTTCATAAAGTTTTAAAGCTGGGCATAAAGGTCCTCGTAGCAACCTTTCTTAAAACACTTCTGATGACATCCTTCGGGTTTGCCGTCGGACTTGCTTTAGGGTGGAATCGCCTGGACAGCATCTTTCTGGGCGCCATCCTGACCATTTCAAGTACGGCAATCGTTGGCAAATACCTCCTTCAACACAAGCTGATGCAGGAACGCTCCTCGCATGTGATGCTCGGAACGCTCATAGTAGAGGACCTTTTCGCGATACTGATCCTAACCGTACTTTCCGGCATCGTAACGCCAGGCTCATTTTCACCGGCAATATTGCTTCATGCGGCCTTAAAAGGAGCGGCATTTACATTAGGATTCCTTTTTATAGTCATCCCGCTTGCACCGCGCCTCTTGCGAAAGGTCGTGCGACTCGAGGATTCTGAGATCCTTGTGATCACAGTCCTTGGTTTGTGTTTTTCGGCTTCCGTCATTGCAGTCAAATGCGGGCTCTCGCCGGCGCTCGGCGCCTTCTTGATCGGGGCCGTCATTGCGGAAATGCCAGAAGCGCAACCCGTCATCCGTCACATGGCGCCGATTCGCGACATGTTTACCGCTATGTTCTTTGTTTCTGTGGGCCTTTTGATAGACCCAAAACTGCTGGTCCAGTACGCCGGGCCGATTCTTGTGATCGTTCTCATAACGATCCCGGCAAAACTCATCACCTGTTATTTTGCGAACCGCCTTGCCGGCTATGGCTTCAAAACCTCTCTTGCCTCAGGGATGGGACTTGCCCAGGTCGGCGAGTTTTCGTTTATCATTGCCCAGGTCAGCGACGCGATGGATGTCACCAGCCCTTTTCTTTATTCGGTTGCGGTGGCCGTAGCGGTAGTGACAACCATCACGACTCCTATCTTGATCCGGGGCACTCCGGCGGTTACCGCTTACCTTGAAAAAATATTTTCCTCCGGCAAGCGTTCCTCATACAAACTGCAGGGGTAAAAGCATTGTCGCTTTTATTGTCACCCCCTATTTCGGGGTGTCTAAAAAATCGAGTAGGAGGAGGCGTTTGATCGCCCCCGTCCTCTCACACCACCGTACGTACGGTTCCGTATACGGCGGTTCATAAAGGTTTTAAGAGATTGCCAGTTTTGTCGTAAGGTTAACTAATCCAAGTTTGTTAAAGTAGGACAAAGGGTACGCTTCGTTCATATGTGAAGCCCCCGCATTCCACCATGGTCCTCGTCCATTCGTTGCGCTGATCCAGGCATGAGCTTCCTTAAGCCCACGCTTTACCAGTCGCGTTCCCCGTGTTCCCGTTCTCTTCATCTGACGCCATAAAACACAGCGTATCTTCCGCCGTATCCAAAAGTCCAACTCTTCGAGAATTTTCTTTACCTGTGTAAGACTGAAGTAATTTCCCCAGCCTCGAATCACGGGATTCAGTTCCTTCTCAATGAGTTGTCCTATATTGCGTCCTCGCCCGCTTCGGTAAATTGCTCTGAGTTTATCCTTCAGCTTTCGGATTGCCTGCGGAGATGCGCTTAACCGCGGCTTCTTATCCATCGTCATCGTATATCCCAGGAACTTTCTCTCCCACGGTCGACCCACGGCGCTTTTGGCCTCGTTAACCTTCAACTTCAGCCTTTTCCACAGGAATTTCGTTACAGATTCTTTCACCCGTTCCCCGGCTCTTTGCGTATGCACATAGATGTTACTGTCATCCGCATATCGGCAGAACTTGTGCCCCCGTCTCTCCAACTCTTTATCCAAGTCGTCGAGCAGAA
>JBAXGK010000372.1:0-2159 GCA_037139435.1 Candidatus Omnitrophota bacterium
GGACTCTTTTCATCAGATCCGAAAAGTTTCCCGCTCTGAGGCGGTGGTGGAGGCGGTTTCGGAACGGAGCTGTCGCGCTGCGTATACCGGCGCAGACGATAATTGACATGAGGATCGAGCGGGATCAAAAAGCCAAAGGAGCGATCCTGAAAAACGGCTTCAATGCGGCCTGGCTGTGAAGGATACCACAAGAGCGTCACTGACTTTCCGATCAAACCCACCGGCGCTTCAAAAAGCCGGCCGGCCAAAGAGATGGTTCTGTCGCTTGCGACCTTGCGTTGCACGCGCCAGCGGAAGGCATCAGCGAGGTTCGGACCTGCTGCTCTTAGCAGCTGCAGGTGCTCCAGAAACCGTTCCAGAGGCTTTTGTCCAGTTGTCGAATGGAGCGTTTGGTGATAATGGGAATCAATCCAGTCCTGTAATCTTTCATTCAACTCCGTCAGAGAAAGATTTTTAGGGAGCGTGGGAAGCCACTGGGTCTGGAGTGTTAAAAACCAGCGTTCGATCTTTCCCTTTCCTTGAGGACGATAGGGGCGCGCATGGATCAACGCGATCCCCAGGATCGCGCAGCCGTGAGCCAGATGATGCGAGCGGAAGCTGGGGCCGTTATCGACATAGAGTTTTCGAGGAAGTCCCCGTTTTGCCAGCGCTTTCAAAAAAGCATCGATGTAATTTTCGAGATTTTCACGAAGATAAAACTGCGCGTGAGGAATCAGCCGGGAATGATCATCCAGAAACGCGAAAAGATAAACCTTGCGCGGCTTTCCTCCTTCAAGGACACAGGGTCCATGCATGCTATCTGACTGCCATAGATCATTGACGAGCTCGGCTTCAAAGGCCTGGTGGTTTTCCCGGGGCTCGGGATTTTCAAGACCGTGGCGCTGAAAAAGACGGTAGATGGTTTGAAACGAGGTTTTGAAACCGGGGATGAGGATTTTCCGTTCCTGTGCGATTTTCATCAGCGCCGGAAGTGAGGCGTTTTTGAATTCCCGCTTCAAGGCAATGAGAGCTTGGGCCATTTCCGGATCCAGAGCGCGGCTGTGGCCCCGATCCGAGCGGTCTTTGGGATAAAGGCTTTCCAGCTTGCGACCGCTTGCTTCGTAGCGGCCGAGCCAGTCCATCACCACGCTACGGCAAATGAAACTGCGGTTGGAGAAGGGAATGTCCCATTGAGCCCGTGTGATGTCACGGATGCGGCGCTCGCGTTCTCCTTTCTCGATTCCTTTGATCGAAATTAAAAGGGAAATGACGCCGAAGCGAAATAACGCGATTTTTTCTTTCTTTTCTCGTTCCATCGAATCCTCCTGGTTGTGGGCCTTGAATGCCAGGATGATAGCCGCGGCGGAATCCCGCCACAATGCAGGGAAACGGTGTGGAATATCGCGTTGAAGGATTTTCTCAGGTTTGAAAACGCACAAATATTAAGCGAGAGCCTTCAGATTTCAAGTTTTCCACGACCGATCTGTCGGTTTTCCGAAGGAATGATCAGGAAGGTCATTACGTGCTCTGAAAACGTTGTTGGAGAGGTCACTCTTTGGGGCCTGTGTAGAAATATCCCGCAGGAACAAAGCTCATTTCTCGAAAATCCCACATCCGGAAAAACTGCTGAGAATGCGTCGCGGCGATGATCCCTTTCTCAAGCAACCGGTCCAGGACCTCGACCCCAGGCTTGCCGATTCTTACCTCGCGAGCGCATTGCCTCTTGAATCCACACCACCAATACTGCTGCGCCTGACGGCTGATTTGTCCCAGCCATCGATTCCCCGAGATCTTGCCCTTCAAACTCTGGATGATGATTGCCGCCGAACACTGAAACCTTCTCCAGAAAACTTTCGGTCTCAGCGTATGGACCCCGCCGCAATCCGGGCACCGGTAACGCTTCATCCAAAGCGCTTGCGAAAATCCCTCAAAATACCGTTCCACATACCCGTGACCCCACAACCTCCCGCTACAACACTTCGGACACCTTGGTGGCCGCGGCCAGGGGTAAAGTTTCCCCTTCTCAAAAATCTCCTTGACCGAAAGCTCAAGTTGGATTATCACATGTCCGTTGTGTTGGGTGTTTCGGGCTCAAGAGGTGTAAAGCTCTTGAAACCATTCAAGCCGGAGGAGGGTTTACAGACCTTTCTCCGGCTATTTTTTTGGAAAGAAACGGATTG